>LFSK01000135.1:38738-39446 GCA_001512555.1 Clostridiaceae bacterium DTU059
GCACTGACAATCTTTTCCCCCGGGGCACACACATCTATATGATCACCGGTATTGGAGAAATAAAGCAGATCACCGTTCCTGCCGACGGCCCCCACAGTCATAACTTCAGGAAATGCGGCAGGATAATAATGGGAGTTATCCTTTGCTTCATTACCGGCGGATGCGATGATCATAACACCATTGGATACAGCATAGTCAATAGCCTTGTCCAGGTAGGCGGTGGTGCCGTATCCTCCCAGAGACATGTTGATGACATCGGCACCATTTTTAACCGCATGGTTAATCCCTTTGACAATGATTGAATCGGGAGCATCCCCATTCTGATTAAACACCCTCACAGGCATGAGCCTGACATTCGAAGGTGTATTTCGGGCAATAATCCCTGCAATATGAGTCCCGTGGCCAAAAAGATCCTGAGGTTCATGATCATCTTCTACCGCATCAAATGGAGCAACAATTCTGCCTTCAAACCAGGGATGGGTCAGGTCAACTCCGGTATCGATCACAGCAATAGTTACTGTACCGGTGCTGTTTTCAACCAATTTCCCCAATCGATCCAGACCTATTGAAGCACCAGCCTCGGATGCATAGGTATCCCCCGATGACATGTTGCTTCCGTTGGCTTCAAAATGTTTTATCAGATCAGGCTCCAAATACCGCCCCCTGAGCAATGTATCATCCATATAAAAGGACAGCCATACCTGTCCT
>LFSK01000135.1:39482-42012 GCA_001512555.1 Clostridiaceae bacterium DTU059
CCCTGCAATGCACGGGCATCCATCCCCTGCTGAAGGATTGCATTCTGGCCTAAGGCCACAGATGAAATCCCTGTAGCCTGAAGAGCCAGTGCAATTAAAAAGGCCGTAATTCTTTTCAGCATGTCATTACCTCCAGGTCTGGCTGTTACCAAAAAATGCAGCCAGCCTATTCCATTATATCCTTTTAATCCAGCACAGGAAAGATCGGATCAGTTATCTGTATGCTAGAATGTTACTTAAAAGTGACATGAAAATGCATTTAATGACAGTATGTATGGTATGATATAGTAAAAGGGGTTTCCTAAATTCAGCAATATGGCTTATAATAACATATAAGATTGTTGTATCTTGTAAGCCAGCGTTGATACCGGCATTGATCCGGTCAATTCATCTGCTGTCCGGGAGATGGTATCATGCCAGAAAAGAAAAAGAAATATACCTTCGGAATTCTTATCGACTGGATAACCAGTTGGGGAGAGAGCCACTATTATCAGTCCCTGCTTCTCTCGGGTCTTTCTGATTTTGCCAAAGAAAATGATATCAATGTCATCTGTTTTGTCACAGGAAGGGTGGACTCACCCTATGAATGGGACAGATGCCGCAACATATTGCTGGAGTTCATAGACAAGAACAAGGTTGATGGACTGATTGTCCCTACCACTGCTATTGGAGTTTACAGCGATGCAAATTCCATAGTGAAGCTGCTCGAAAGTTACGGGGATTTGCCCATTGTCACTGTAGGCGAGAGGTTCGAGAATTTTCCGTCTGTAACCATCGACAATTATACGGGTATACGTCAGGTTGTGGATCACTTAATCGAAGAGCATGGATACAAAAGAATAGCCTTCATTAAAGGCCCACCCTGCAAAGAGGCTTATATCCGATTTCAGGCATATTGCGACTCCCTGGCTGATCATAGCATTGATTTTGATCCAAGCCTAATCTATAACGGCGATTTCCGGTTTGAGTCAGGATCCGAAGCTGTACGGACATTCAGAAGGGAAAATATACAGTTCGATGCCCTCGTCAGTTCCAACGACAATATGGCAATGGGAGCCCTGTTAGAATTTAACAAAAACAACAAAAACCTTATTTTTACCCTGCCAATAACCGGTTTTGACGACACGGAGAATGGCAGGGTCTATGGCCTGACCACTGTTCGTCAGAGCTTTTATGACCAAACCCGCAAGGCTGCGGAAATACTCCTGAACATCCTGGAGGGGCGGGATACCCCCTACCATGTGGAGATACCATCCAGAATGATTCTCAGATCATCCTGCGGCTGCGTCCCGTCTGCCGTTAAAAAAGCCTATGTGGATCCTGATCTCGTAAAGCAAGGCATCGATGTTGAAGAACTAATCAGTCAGATCATGGCTACACTGGATGAATTGAATCATTCACTTGATATCAGCGATAGCTCTGCTTTGCTCAAAGGTCTGCTTAATCAGGAAAGGCAGGTTCTGGATGCATTTTTTGATGAATTCCAGAATGGGATCAGGGACAAGTTCGTAATGTCCATCCATAGCCTCATCCTTTGGTGTTCTGAGAATATGATTGACTGGCTGTTCATACAGGACATCCTGCCCACCATTCGAACAATACTCATGAGCAACCTAACAACCAGGGAGGAAGTAATAAGGGCGGAAAACCTCCTTCAGGCTGCCATGATTTTCCTGTTTGACACATTCCAAAATGCGGATGCCAACCGATCCATATCCAATCCGCTCCTTGGTGAGAACACTGAACGGCTCGGGGAAGCCCTCATGGCCAGCCTGGATTATGAGAACCAGCTCAAAACAGTCTGCCAGTTGCTGCCTCAGCTTGATATCCACACCTGCTACATAGCCCTGTTTGAAGATGATGAGAACCCACTGGGAAAATCGCGCCTGATCCTTGCCATGACCGATAAAAACTGCTACAAAAAAGGCGGGCAGGGTATGGTGTTCAACACCCAGGATCTTCTCCCTCAGCCATTTAAGGAAGAGCTGTATAAGGACAGATTCAGTATTGTGGTACAGGCACTCCATCAGGGCAACAATAAGATGGGTTATGTGATATTGGACTTCGATACCACCATAAACAAAAACTATGAGATCATACGGTACAGGCTCAGTGTCTCATTGAAGGCTACAATGCTTATTGAAAGGATTACCAGGCAGGCAGCGAACCTGGAGATACAGGTGAGGGAAAGAACTAAGGAGCTTTCAGAAAGCAATAAAAACCTCAAGGAAGAGATAGCCAAGAGAAGAGATGTGGAAAAACAGTTAAAACAGGCCTTGCGGGATCTGAGCTATTACAATGAGCAGCTTCACATACAATCCATTCGTGATGACCTGACCCAATTATATAACCGGCGCGGATTCATGAAACTTGGAAACGAGTACTATGAAACCGCAAAGAGGAATGATATTAGCTTTCTCCTTCTCTATGCCGATCTGGACGGTCTGAAGATGATTAATGACCAGTTCGGTCACAGCGAAGGTGACTATGCCATAGCCAGCACTGCCAAGATACTGAACAAGACCTTCCG
>LFSK01000171.1:0-17661 GCA_001512555.1 Clostridiaceae bacterium DTU059
TGATTATAACCCGCTGGAGGGTCTTGAATCAGTCAAGCTTCCCAGTGGTTACCCTGAGAAAGAATTTCCTTTTTTCCAAGGGACTGTTGCTACCTATGCCATAAAGCAAATCTCCGAAGGAGCCTCAGAATACATTGTTATATGCATTATCCCAGCTACATTGGATGAACTTAAGACGTTTTATGGCAAAATGCTGGAAGATGCTGATAAACAGGACGTGGACGAAGGTTCCAATTACATGTTCCTTACTGGTGTTTATTCCGGATACAGATTTGATATAAGTATTTCATCCGACTCAGAGAATAATAATTATTGCTCTGGAACCATTATTCTCAAAGAAATTCCCTCTGCTGATTCAGTTCTCGCTTCCCTGCAGAAAGCCGGGTTGCCTGAAGGTTATCCGTCAGACTTATTCCCCATTATGGACGAATCTGCCATATTTGATTCCTCCATGTTCGAGTATGACGGGAGAATAGACTACTATGAAGTATCTGTCTATACAACGCACACCCTTAATGAGGTCGTGACCTATTACGAAGACATCCTTGGGGATATTGAAGATAAGAGTAAATACGTAGGCTCAGAAGAATTTGAATTGTCCGGATATATGAGCGACCATTATTTCTATATCAGAGGTCTGCTGGTTGAAGATATGGATATAGAAATGACCCATTATTTCATCCGTGTTGACCCCCTTGAGGAATAAAACTGCTTAACAAACCACATTGCTTATTCACAGGGCTGCTCCGTAGTGAAGCAGCCCTTTTCCAGCCCTGTAATGGAACCCCGATTCACCAGCCTTATTTATCCAAGTATTCCCAATCATCTTCACAGACATGGGATCAGCGTGTATAATGAAACCTGAAGCTAAAACAAAGGAGTTATTGTGATGTTCAAAATCCTGAGAAAGGAAAAACTGAATTCCCAGGTTACACTTCTTGAGATAGATGCACCTTTTGTTGCACGGAAGGCTGAGCCCGGCCAGTTTGTCATATTGCGGGCTCATGAAGAGGGTGAGAGAATCCCCCTCACAATTGCCGATTATGACAGGAACAGGGGCTCTGTGACCATTATTTTTCAGGAGGTCGGCGCCACCACCAGGCTTCTGGGCAATTTTGAAGCAGGGGACAAGCTGGCTGATTTTTGCGGTCCTCTGGGCAACCCGTCCCATTTTGAGGGCGTCAGAAAGGCCGCTGTAATAGGGGGCGGCCTGGGTACTGCCATAGCCTATCCCCAGGCCAAAAAGCTATTTGGCATGGGAGTTGATGTGGACGTTATCATAGGTTTTAGAAACAAGGAACTCATCATCCTGGAAGAAGAAATGGCCAAGGTGTCCCACCATTTGTATGTCACCACTGATGACGGTTCCAATGGAACCCGGGGCTTTGTCTCCGACATTCTTAAGAAGCGTATTGAGGAGGGCGAAAAGTATGATGTGGTGATCGCCATTGGCCCTCCCATCATGATGAAGGTGGTCTGTGATGTCACAAGACCCCATGGTATCAAGACCATTGTCAGCCTCAACCCCATTATGATTGACGGCACTGGCATGTGCGGAGGATGCCGGGTCACTGTTGGCGACCAAACAAAGTTTGCCTGTGTGGACGGACCCGATTTTGACGGACACCTGGTTGATTTTGAAGAACTGGTAAGGCGGCTTTCCATGTACAGGGAACACGAGAAAGAATGCCTGGATCGTCATGAGTGCCGGCTGGGAGGTGTTCTGGATGGCTAATATGTCCCCTAAGAAGGTTCCAATTCCGGAACAGGATCCCCAGGTCAGGAGCAGAAATTTCTCTGAGGTCTCCCTGGGTTATACCGAGGAAATGGCTGTTGAAGAGGCTCAGCGATGCCTCAACTGCAAGCACAAACCCTGCATGTCCGGATGCCCGGTCAATGTCAGAATCCCCGAGTTCATTACACTTATAGCTGCCGGGGAATATGAAAAGGCTTATGAGACCATATATGAAACCAACAGTCTTCCAGCCATATGCGGAAGGGTCTGCCCCCAGGAAACCCAATGTGAGCAAAAATGTGTCCGGGGTATCAAGGGCGAACCCGTAGCCATCGGGAGGCTGGAGCGTTTTGCTGCCGACTGGTATATGGAGAACATTCGAAGGGCAGCAGTAAAAACCCCGAGGAACGGAAAAAAGGTGGCTGTGATAGGCTCCGGTCCGGCCGGGCTCACCTGTGCCGGAGATCTTGCCAAGATGGGCTATGATGTGACCGTGTTTGAGGCCTTCCACAAGGCCGGGGGTGTACTGGTTTACGGTATACCCGAATTCAGGCTACCCAAGGATCTGGTTAAGAAGGAAATCGAAGCTCTGAAGGCCCTTGGTGTGGAGATACGCACCAATATGGTGATCGGGAAGACGCTGACCATCGACGAACTATTCGATGAAGGATATGAGGCAGTATTCATCGGTTCAGGAGCAGGACTTCCCACTTTCTTGGGAATACCCGGCGAAAACCTGAACGGAGTATACTCGGCCAATGAATTTCTCACCAGGATAAACCTTATGAAGGCCTATACATTTCCCCAATCCGATACCCCTGTGAAGTGCGGCAGGAATGTGGCAGTGGTGGGCGGCGGAAATGTTGCTATGGATGCCGCCAGAAGCGCCAAGCGGCTTGGTGCTGAGAACGTATACATCGTATACAGGCGTTCCGAAGAAGAAATGCCGGCAAGGGTTGAAGAGATCCACCATGCGAAGGAAGAGGGAATTATCTTTAAGTTTCTCACCAATCCCCTCCGTATTCTTGGTGACGACAAAGGCTGGGTCTGTGGTATGGAATGTGTGAATATGGATCTGGGTGAGCCCGATGCCTCAGGACGAAGGCGCCCGGTACCGATTGAGGGGTCTGAGCATGTCATTGATGTAGATATAGCCATTATAGCCATAGGCACCTCGCCCAACCCTCTCATCAGAAGCACTACCTCAGGCCTTGACACCAATAAATGGGGGTGTATCGTAGCCGACGAGAACGGCAGAACCTCCAGGGAGGGTGTCTTTGCAGGGGGAGATGCCGTAACCGGCGCGGCTACCGTCATCCTGGCCATGGGCGCCGGAAAAAACGCTGCAAAGGCCATGGACGAATATATAAAATCAAAGGGTTGAAATAGGATTTTATGAGGAGATGTCCGAAGGACATCTCTTTTTTTCTCGCACAGACGAACTGGTTTGTCAGCCGTAAAAATTTTTCAGTTCTAAAAGCCCGCTAATCCCCATATAAATTAAATCGGCAGGCTTAAAAGCCGGCTTACTGATTATTGGACAAGCCGATGGGAGATGTGGTGTCTGTGCTGGATGGTTTAATAGGCTTATACGGTCAGCTGGGTGGTATGGGTACAGTCCTTACCTTACTGATCATTGTCATCTTTATTGGCGCGTCCTATGCCAACATCCTGGTAAGGCGCAGGTATATCAGCCTTTCCGAAGAACTGGCGGCTTACTGCGCCGGTGATTTGAAAGCCTTTTCCTCCGATATGCTTCAATGGATTACCGAGGAATACCGGGAAGCAGCAAAAAACGGTCTCACCAATATAAATACCCTCTCCATCATCCAAACCGGCATTGAGGTCTGTCTGAAGCCATGCATACTAGCAGAACGCCTCCTGAAAAAAACTAATGGGCTTCTCATTACCACCGGACTGTTTGGAACCTTTATAGGGCTTACATATGCGGTGGGAAATATGGGCGATATCATGTCCAGTACAAGCGCCGACACCCTGATGAGGGAAACCGGTGCCGACATACTGGCGCTTCTCATATCATCCTTCCAGGGTATGGCTGTTGCCTTTGTGACAAGCCTTTTTGGGACAGGCTTCTCCATCCTTTTTATGATCATGTCCTCCCTGTTCAGTGCAGCAGGTGCAAAAGATCTGCTCATCACCCAACTGGAAGAATATCTGGATGTAAAGGTAGCCTCAGAGGCTATGGAAGATCTGCGCCTGAAAGAAAAAAAGGATGAGGATCTTGTCTGGAAGGCAACACAGACCTTGACCGAAGCCATTCATATCTTCGAAAAGGTGGTCTCAGATTTCTCTGACAGCCTTAAAGGCATTAAAAACTTTAACGAGGATCTCTCGGCAAATATCAATCAGATCCAGGCCAGTTCGGGATTTCTCTGCACTTCTCTTGACAGGACTTCGGAAACCGTTTACGAAAGCGGTGTAAGGATCGACAGATGCGCAATGACGCTGGAAGCCATATCCAGCGAAATACAGTCCAGCAACCAGCGGCTGGAAAACATGGCTTCGGTTATCTCCCAGCTCAGGCTCAGCCTGGATGATTCCCGTAAAGACCGGGAAGTCTTTCTTAAAACCGTCCATGAAATACCGGACAAGCTGCTAAACTACCATGAGGCCGCTGTAGCCAGCGTTGACAGAAAGCAGGTGAATTCATGAGGCTTTCCAGAACAAGGCAGGCAACCGAGGAAGAATCCTTCTGGCCGTCCTTTACCGATGTAATGTCCTCTCTGGTATTCGTCCTTTTTTTCTGTATCATGATAATGGTCATTCGCCAGATTGTTAATGCCAGTGTGTGGGATGAAAGGCTCTTAAATGCCGACATGGCGCTGACCAGCAAGCAGGAACAACTGGATGCATTAAACCTGAGCCTGGAATCGGTGAATGAGGAACTGAGTATAAAGATGGGGCAGCTGGAAAATCTGGAAAGCACTTTGAGCGAAAGGGAAGCCGAGATCGATAATCTCAGAAGCCGGTTGGAACAAGACAGGGCCGCCCTTTCTCAAAAAGAGCAGGAACTGGCAGAGGTCAGATCCCAGCTTCAGGAAATATCGCTTCTTCGCCTGAGCATCCTGGGTCAGGTGAAGGATTCAATAGAAAAAGAGCTGGGCTCCGTTCTGTCTGCCGGAGGACAGCCCCTGGTGGATATTGACGATAATGCAAATCTAGTCATCAACAGCAGTCTCCTGTTCGACAAGGGAAGCAGCCGGATATCCCCCAGCGGCCAAGTGCTACTGGAAAAGTTCGCATTGGCCTTTGAGAGGATACTCAGCAACCCGGAAATAAGGAAGAATATCGATTCCATCATTATATCCGGTTATGCCGATTCCGATGATACCTTCGACTACAATTACAACCTGTCCTGCCAGCGGGCCGTCGCCGTCATCGTGGCCATGATGAAGAGCAACCCTGTGCTTGAGACCACCTATGGAGCCTATTTCCAGGCATCGGGTTTCTCCGAATTCAGGCCTGTGGCATTAGGGGATGACGAAGCCGCCAAGAGCAAAAACAGGCGTATTCAGATTTCAATAAACATCAAGGATTCCAATATCCAGAAGATCATCACCGATTATATGTCAGGGCAGTAGTTATGATAGCCTGCAAAAAATGGCAGGCCTTCTCCATGTCGGATATTCTGATCCTTTCCTCGGTGCTGTGAACCCTGTCCATGCCAACACTGATGTCCACGGCCGGTATCCCGTATCCGTTTATCACATTGGTATCGCTCCCGCCTCCTGTTGCGTGAAGGTTCAGGGGAAGACCCGCCTTCTTTGCCGCATCCTTCAGCAGGCAGATGATGGGGCTGGACTCTTCCAGATTATATCCTGGATACATACGCTCAACCTCTATCTCAACGTGGCCTCCCTGCTTTTCGGTCACTTCCCTGATATGATCCAGGATTTCTTTGGTATACTGCTCCAGACGATCCTCGTGGATGGAACGAACCTCTCCCTCAACAGTGCAGGTTTCGCTCACAATATTTCGGGCTATACCGCCATTGATGATGCCTATGTTGGAAGTGCTTTCCTCATCTATGCGTCCCATATGGGGCATCTCTGATAGAGCCCTGGAGGCCAGAATAATGGCGTTTAATCCCTTTTCAGGCTCAAGCCCCGCATGGGCTGCACGCCCTTTGAAGGTTGCTTTGAACCGGTTGTAGAAAGGCGCTTTGATTGCGGCAGTGGCTATGGGTCCCTCGTCGTCCAGAATAAAGGCATAATCGGCGGGTATCTTGCTGATGTCCAGGTTCCTTGCACCGAACAAGCCCCCTTCCTCAGCTACGGTAAACACCAGGTACAGATCACCATGGGATATCCCATCCTCTTTAAGGGAGCCTATGGTTTCAAGAATAACAGCAATCCCCGCTGCATCGTCGCCCCCCAATACAGTGGTTCCATCGGATCGGATCAGATCCCCGTCAACCACAGGCTTCTTGCCGATACCTGGATCCACTGTATCCATATGAGCCATGAGGAGCAATACCGGCTTGCCGGGTATGCCCGGAACACGGCAGATGACATTTCCCGCATTGCCACCGATCTTGGATCCCGTATCATCTTCATATGGCTCAAGACCCATCTCCCTGAGCCTTTTCAGAAGGTGATCGGCCATATCCCTTTCCTTTTTGCTCAAACTATCAATTCTAACCAGTTCAAGAAAACTCTCTGTGAGCCTGTCCCTGTTTATCAATTCAAACCATCCTTTCTGAAATCCGCTAAACCAAGCGTATCCCTACTCTTTACCACATATCATTTTACGCCGGTGGATCCAAAACCGCCGCCACGATCCCTGCCGATTTCCTTCACCGAATCCACAACGGAAAGCCGCATCCGCGGCACCTTGGCAAGTACCAACTGGGCGATCCTGTCGCCTTTTTTTATAAGGTATGTCCCCTGGCGGTTGCCCTTTGTGCTTACCGGCAGTGGCTCCCCACCATCCGGCATATTCCCGGCTGAGGTGTTGGTCATGATAATGCCCAACTCGTCACGGTATCCGGCGTCTATGGTTCCCGGAGAATTGGCGATCCTGAGAGGCGTATTGAAGCTGATGCCACTCCTGGGTCTTACCTGTATCTCGTAACCCTCGGGTATGGCCAGTTTCAATCCGGTGGGCACAATAACCGTCTCCCCCGGCGGGATTGTGATATCACAAGCCGCACACACATCCATCCCCGCATCCCAGGGATTGGCGTAGGCGGGAAGCGTAACCCCTTCTCTCATTATTTCAACAAAAACCTCTATTTCCCCCATAAAGTTCACTCCTTCATAAAATCTCTTTAAGTGTCATGGCTATACGCCCCTGAACCAGTGTCCCTTACTTGTGCCCCTGTCCAGCTGCCTATCCAGAGCCTTCTTCTCCTGGTGATCCAAGACCGGAGAGGGGTCGGTAAGCCGCTTATAAAACCACTCCGACACAGCCCTTATAGTTTCGGGATTCTCATCGGTAAAGACCATCCTGAAGCGCTTAATGCTGCTTTCGCCTAACCTATCCAGTTGATCCATGAAAACCGGTTCAGGACTGAACAGCCGGGTTCTGCCTGTTCTGGAATCCCTCATATAGGGAAACAGCTTCTTTTTCCTGTCCCGCAGAAAGCCCATGGACGCATCACAGTCACCGCACTTAAGCCCGCATCCTCCTAAAACACTGGAAGGGCAGTATTCTAGGGTCATCAGCTGAACCCTTCCGTAAACCTGAGCTTCCAGTATCATCCCCCGGGAATCAAGCCTTACTGCCTCATCCAGCCTGAGCTCAGGAGAAATGGATGCGGAAGATGCGCCCCACCCCTCCACCATGGCAAGGGACCAGGAATTGAACAGGTTCATGGAATAATCGGCGTGAATACTGAAGATTCCGCGGTATTTCTGCAGCATCTGCATGGTGCCGGGATTAGCAGCAGCAACTCCATGGATGATCCCCTTCAGATCATTCAGGGCGCCTAAAAGGTCTTCCAGTTCCGCTTCCCTTATTATATTGGGGGTCCAGATGAAAACCTCACCCCGGAAGGTTTCTCTGATAGATTCAAGCTCACTTTTGGACATCATCGGAAGATATATGCGGCAGACCTTTCTGTCATAACCTGCCGGCAACCGGGGTTTTGTAAGGAAAAATGCAGTCAGTGCCGGATCAGGCACCTGCCGTTTTTCTCCCGGGGACGAAAGAGGCGACAGGTCTTTTAATTCCACCTTTTCACGAATTTTCGCCCGCCTTCGGATCTCGGAAATAGCACCGATGGCTTCCCTTCTCATGGCGTTAAGGGATGATATTGGCAATGTGCTGATTCCATCGGTTTCAACCTGAACCCTTTCTACAGTATAGGGGGTATCGCCGGTTTTTTGAAGCTGCCGGATAATCCTCTCCTCCTCCAGCGCCCGATGCTCCGCTTTTGCCGCCGGATCCCGGGAGCTGACCTCAGCCCGGTTTCCATCAGGATCTGTAAGCACAAGAGAAGCGTGCATTCCTTCCTCGAGATAGAAGTGTGCCTTAATCGGCACCCGGAAAGCCTCGCCTCTTTCAAAGGACTCCCTGGCTTCAAGCATCAGTGGCTTTGAGTAGGTTCGCCATACCCGGCTCCCTATTTCAGCCCGAACCTTCATGTCTCCAACCCAGGGTGAGGCCCCGGCGGGAGCATGGCGTACATGCTCTCCATTTAACACTATGGAACTTACAATGATATCGGGAACACCCCGCTTAAAATCCCAGACCTCAATGCCATCGCCCATATTAAGGGGTTTTTCCAGTTTCACGCGCACGGCGTCCCTCTTAGAGTCTATAACTGTCCCGATCCTGACACCCCGGTTTTTGGGATGGACCGGATAAACCAGCGTTCTGCAGCTTTTTATGCCTTCAAGATAACCTGTGGAAAATCCTCCTCTATTGAAGATCTGAGCAAGTTTCTCCAGATCATTGTCATCGATACGGTATTCCTCAGCGCCATAGGCCTTCAGCCGGTCCAGATATTTTCTGTAAACACCCGTTACCACGGCCACATATTCGGGGGACTTCATCCGTCCTTCAATTTTCAGTGAGGTGACACCGGCTTTCTTAAGCCCGGGAAGTTGGGTCAGCCCCATCAGATCCTTCGGGCTTAAAAGATAGGATTCCTCCGACCATGATCCATCCTTCAGCCGGATAGACCAGGGGAGCCTGCAGGGCTGGGCACACCTGCCCCTGTTTCCGCTCCTTGATCCTATGAAACTGCTCATAAGACACTGACCCGAATAGCTTATGCAAAGGGCTCCATGGACAAATACCTCAATCTCAATCCCGGAGTATCTGCACAGAGCCTCGATCTCTCCCAGCGTCAGTTCCCTTGCCAGCACCACCCGGCTGATTCCCATCTCCTCACACTGCCTGACACCCATCGAATTTGTAATGGTCATCTGGGTGCTGGCGTGAAGTCTGAGCCCCGGAAAATGGTGATGCAAAAGTCCGGCCAACCCGATATCCTGTACGATAACGGCATCTGCGCCCTTCTCATAAACAAAGCCCGCAAACTGCAGGGCTTCATCTACCTCACTATCCTTGGTGAGCGTATTCAATGTGATATATACTCTGACACCTCTTTCTGCGGCATAGCAAAGTGCGGTCTCCAGCAACTCTTTGGTAAAATTATCCGCACCCTGCCTGGCGTTAAAAAGCTCTCCGCCCAGATAGACGGCGTCCGCTCCGTTGACGACAGCTGCCTTCATGCTTTCAAAGTTCCCAGCTGGCGCAAGAAGCTCTATATTATCATTTTTATTCAATTCCTTCCCCGGCATCCTCTCTGTCCGTTGAATCATCTGCATCGTCTATTGAACCGTCTGATGAATCTGTTGGATCATCGGTTGAAGCATCAAATCCTGTTAAATCATCTTCCAGATCCAGTTGGGAGTCATGGTTGTCCGACTCTGCCACATAATCAGCATAGGGCTCTTCATCCATCTTCTCGTGGGTTAGTATCTCCACTTCCTCTGGTTTTTCCTGATCTTTTTTATATTTATACCTGTATACCGTTGCTCCCTTTTTCCTGGAAGGCGAAGCCTTCTTCTTCTCAAAGAATTTTTTGATGGCATCAACGATATCCACAAATATTTTGGCCTTAGTCAGTATATCCTTTTGAACCGTCTCAACGCCTTTTTTAACCGACGTGGATATCTTTCCCACATCCTGTACAACCTTATCGATAGCCTCCATATTGTTTTTAAGTGAATCGGTTATCTTTTCGGCATTGGTGGCGATCTTGGGAAGCTTTTCAATGGTCTGGTTTATGTTATCCTTGTTGCCGTCGATCATGCGATTGACGTTTCTCAGGATCCTTACCAGGTTTGAAACTGCCAGTATCAAATAGAAAAGAAGGGCGGCTCCCAAAAGAAAAAGAACAATCGTAATGAGTTCTCCCCATGAAATAGGTCTGTCAAACATTATCTGATACCTCCTTCATCAGTATCTCACGGTTTCGCATCGGTTAAGGTGGATAGTGTCTTTCTGACTTCCTTAAGTTCGGTTTCCCTTTTGGTAAGTTCGATCTGGAGCTGGGATTGGATTTCCTTAAGCTTCTCGTTTTCCTGCTTGTACCGATACACATCTTCCCGCAGTTCCTGAACCTTTTTCTTCAATTCTTTCAGCTCAAACTCCGATTTGTTATAAGCATCTTTAGCCTTGACCAATTCATCGGCCATGTTGACGGCTGTCAGAACCGAAGCCATGGACGTACTCAGCAAATGGTTCTTGCGGGTGATGTCCCTGAGCTTTCTATCCACCATCAAGGCGATTCTCTGTATGTACTCCGGCGATTCGTTACCGCACAGGACATATTCATTTCCTGCAATCTTTACAGTCACTTTGTTTCTTTCAGCCATTTACAAGCTCAACTCCCAAATTTTATCGCCCGCCGGGGTATCCTCGATTCCCGTTACTGATCGTCGGATGATATCATTCCATCCCGTATATGGTGATACAGACCTGCCTTTTAGATTATTATACTATATTTTGTCAAGATAAACATTAAGATGGCCGTCATTCTTAAAGCCTTTATACAAAACCATATCGTAATGATCTGTTGCCAGTTAATAGCCATTCTTTAATATCTTGTTTCTTGCTATTTCGACAATTTTCATTTATACTTAACATGACACTGATACCTTAACATACTTTTACCTCCTTTTTAGCACATTTTTATGATATTTGCCTGTTGTTTTATCAACAGGCGCTCTTGTTTTTTTAAGGGCTATATCTCTATTTCGTTCTTGTCGTTCAACAGACTTTTTTCTATTTTTTTCTTCAATCGCTGAAGGGCATTATCAATAGATTTCACAGGCCTGTTCAGCTGTCGGGCAATATCCTGGTAGGCAATGCCGCCAAGATACATGGTAAGAACCTGCTTTTCAAACGGGCTCAGCAGTTCCACCATCTTATGTTCTATCACGCTGTAGTCTTCCTTTGAGATGAATAATTCCTCCGGGTCAGTGACCGATACCTCCTGGAGCATCTCAATGAGCGTTTTATCCGAATCTTCATCAAAAATCCGTTTGTTCAGTGAAACATAGGAATTCAAGGGAATATGCTTCTGCCTTGTGGCGGTTTTAACGGCTGTTATGATTTGACGGGTAATGCACATCTCGGCAAACATCCTGAAAGGTATGCTCTTCTCCTCCCTGTAGTCCCGGATGGCCTTAAATAACCCGATCATGCCTTCCTGCACAATATCCTCCCTGTCGGCTCCCACAAGAAAATAGGACCTGGATTTAGCACGGACAAGGGGCTTGTACTTTTCAATCAGATGCTCCATGCCCCTCTTGCAGCCATTGCGTATGCGGTGTATGATTTCCTCATCCTCTAGGTCTGCCAAATGGGATGTGTGGTTTTCGTCGGTCTTCAACACTGTTACTCCTCCATTGATCAGGAATTTTGATGCGATTTGGAGATGACAAGGGTCCTCACATTGATGGCAAGCCTGTTCAGGTTGATCCCTGCAAAGCGGTCCAATTCCTTACTGATACTGCTCTGTGCCCTCTTTAGGGCATCCATTAAATTATAGCCAAAAACCATAACAACGTCCATATCCACGAACAGGCCATCAGGAGTGTTGTTGCACCGAAACCGTGTTATCTTCTCCATTTCAGGCATTGCTACGATAATATGATTGATCAGCTGGTAGATGGCATAATCGGAAATTGTGTATTTCCCATAATAACTGAAGGTAGGACGGACAACTGATTTTTCCCCTATCTTCTGAAATTCGGCTTTACCCTTCCTTTTGAATAATTGCAGGGGATCCAGGAAATATCCCGAGAACTGTTTTTTTATCTCCATGGCAGGAACCGGGATCACATGCTTACCCTGCTTTATCCTGGTGTTTCTCGCCTGCTCAATTTCAAGGGGAGTTGCCACATCCTCGATGTTTATCCATTCCTGAATCTCGCCCAGTTCCAGCACCTCTGCAATCCTGCTGATCATCTTGTCGGATGTGCCCAGAATAAGAATCCCACCCGGCTTACGCTCTTTTATAGCCTTTTTTACCTCTTCCCTGTGATCCTCATCCTGAAAAAGGGCAGTTCTGATGGAAGCGATCTTTGAAGGCGCTTTTTTTGCCGATTTACCGGCGACCACGACATTGCCAAAGATCAGAAGTCCGTCATCTATGATATAATCCAATCCATTCTCCCGGGACACCCATAATGCCCGATGACTTTTTCCTGTTCCACTGGGGCCTCTGAAGCCCACTACACGCAAATCCTTCCCCTCCCCCGATCTTAACCCTCTGATACCGGTTGCCGGGCAAATCAAATGACGGTTCTATAAACCGCCTCATATTAATTTATTCCCCCGTACATGCCCCTCCAAACGCATTTCTGACGTTTTTTGGCAGAATAAAACCCTTCACAACCTTAAAAAGGCCGCTTCCCAAGGAAGCGGCCCCTCTATCTCTACCGGATTAGTGAACTATTGCTTTCTCTGTATCCTTGTCGAAGATATGGATGCGGTCAATATCAAATACAAGCTGGATCTTGTCGCCGGGCTGTACCTTTGATTTCGGGCTGACCCGTGCGGTAAAGTTGACATCGTTCATGACCACATAGAGAAGTGTTTCTGAACCCAGTCTTTCAGTTACCTCAACGTCTGCCTTAAGGGGAACGCTGGCGTGGTTGCCCAGGCTTGAGCCATCCTCATGAATATCCTCAGGACGGATTCCGAATGTGATTTCCTTGCCAACATAGCCCTGTTTTTCAAGAGCGGCAGCCTTCTGGGGATTAAGACCCAGACTGTACTCACCGAATTTAAGCTCAATCTTATCGCCGTTCTTTTCAACGATGGCATTGCCAAAGTTCATCTGCGGGCTTCCGATGAATCCTGCAACAAACAGGTTGGCGGGTTCATCGTAGAGCTTCTGAGGACTGTCTATCTGCTGGATGAAACCATCCTTCATAACAACGATGCGTGTACCCATGGTCAGAGCCTCGGTCTGGTCGTGGGTAACGTAGATGAATGTGGTGTTAAGTTTTAAGTGGAGTTTACTGATCTCGGTTCTCATCTGAACTCTGAGTTTGGCGTCCAGGTTGGAAAGCGGTTCGTCCATAAGGAATACCTTTGGTTCACGAACGATCGCACGCCCGAGAGCAACACGCTGTCTCTGTCCACCGGAAAGAGCCTTGGGCTTTCTGTCGAGGAGGTGCTCAATGCTGAGAATTCTTGCAGCTTCATGAACTCTCCTCTTAATCTCATCCTTCGGGGTCTTTCTCAGTTTCAGACCAAATGCCATATTGTCGAATACTGTCATATGAGGATACAGAGCATAGTTCTGGAACACCATTGCGATATCCCTGTCCTTAGGAGCTACATCATTACAAAGCTTGTCCCCTATGTACAGTTCGCCCTCGGAAATTTCCTCAAGCCCTGCAATCATTCTCAGGGTTGTGGTTTTTCCGCAGCCTGAAGGTCCTACAAGAATAATAAACTCCTTATCCTCTATGTCGATGTTAAAGTCACTAACAGCTTTTACGCCGCCCGGGTATATCTTGCTGACGTTCTTAAGCACTACACCTGCCATAAAAAGAAACCTCCTAATATATATTGTGTCGTTTGACCCATACAAACAATCTAACACGAATAAGATGGTTTAACTAGTTACCTTTTTTACAAAAATGAAAAAAGGCATTTGGCTACTTTGCATAAGGAAAAACAACCAAATTCCCCATAAAGGTCTTAAAAACACGCCTGGAAAAATTAGTGTTGAATTTTTATGCAGCGATAATGTATAATTATAAATCACCGGAGACCTGACCGGATTCGTTGATAAAACTATAAGCGAATATCATGAATATATGCCTATTCTCTTTCCATTGTCTTTCCATGTAGTATAATAGCCAAGGAGGTATGATCTATGGTAAAGGTAGGTATCATTGGTGCCACCGGCTATGTTGGTGCCGAACTGGTCCGGCTGCTTCACAGGAGAAAGGATATCCGGCTGACCACCGTTGTTTCAAACAGTTTTTCAGGCCAGTCCTTTTCTGATATATACCCTGCTTTCAGGGGCACATTTGATCAGGTATGCGACAAGCTTGACATGGATGCTCTGTGCGAAAAGGCTGATTTCTTTATAACAGCACTTCCCCATGGGGTTTCAACCAATATCACCCGTGAACTGATCAAAAACGGGAAAAGGGTTATTGACCATAGCGCCGATTTCCGGTTCAGGGATCCTGCACCTTATGAGAAGGCGTACAAGCTTACCCATGGTGCACCGGAACTTCTGAAAATGTCAGTATACGGGCTTCCCGAGCTCTATCGGCATCAGATCAGGGATGCGGTACTCATAGGGGATCCGGGCTGTTACCCCACCTGTTCCATCCTGGCCATAGCTCCGGCCTTGAAAAACGGTATGATATCAACAGATAATATCATCATAAATGCCACCTCAGGAGTATCCGGGGCAGGACGCAGGAGTGAGCTTCCCTACTCCTACTGTGAGACCGATGAGAATTTCAAGGCTTATGGCATTATAAACCACAGGCATACTCCTGAGATCGAACAGGAATTATCCCTTATAGCCGGAAAAAATGTGGAGGTTTCCTTCACACCCCATCTGGCGCCCATGAAAAGAGGTATGCTGGCCACCATTTACCTGAATCTCACAAAACCGGTTCCCTATGACCATATTACGGAGGCATACAGAGAGTTCTATAAGAACGAACCCTTTGTGCGGATACTTCCCCCGGGAACCCTGCCCGAGACCAGATTTGTAACCGGATCCAACCGCATCGATATCAGTGTGAATCTGGATGAACGGTTCAATCGTCTAATCGTCCTATCGGCCATTGACAACATGGGCAAGGGCTCTGCCGGTCAGGCCGTTCAGGCTCTGAACATCATGGCGGGCTTTGATGAAACTGAGGGGCTTTCGGTTGCGGGAATTTATCTATAAACCCATCCAGGATGGTATTACATTGGAGGATAGCTATGTTTGACTACACAGAAATCATAAAAAAGGCAGGAATACTGGTTGAGGCTCTTCCCTATATTCAGGCTCTCGCCGGTAAGACAGTGGTGATCAAATACGGCGGGAACGCCATGATAAACGATGAGCTTAAAAACTCGGTTATGGAGGATATCACCCTTTTAAAGTATATTGGGCTAAACCCGGTGGTCGTTCATGGAGGTGGTCCCGATATATCCAAAGCCCTTAAGAAATTCGGGGTGGAGTCAGAGTTCGTGAACGGCCTGAGAAAAACAGATGCCGCTACCATGGAAGTTGTCCAGATGGTTCTGATGGGTAAAACCAACAAGGAAATCGTTTCCCTCATCAACCAAAAAGGCGGTAAGGCCATAGGCATATGCGGCATTGACGGAATGCTCCTGGAATGCGAAAAGCATGTGGAGATGGTGGACGGAAAACCGGTGGATCTGGGCAATGTGGGCAGGATCACGAAAATAAACACCCGAATTCTGGAGATACTTACCCAGGACGAATATATCCCGGTGGTGGCGCCCATCGGCACCGACAAGAACGGCCAGAGCTATAATATAAACGCCGACACAGTGGCAGCAGAACTTGCCGCTGCGCTGAAGGCCGAAAAGCTGATCCTGCTCACCGACGTGGAGGGTGTCAAGTCATCCAGGGATACCGATAAGGTCATCCATGTCATCACCAGTGAAGAGATACACCGGATGATTGAGGAAAAGGCCATTGTAGGTGGAATGATCCCCAAAGTGCTTGGCTGCATACGCGCCCTGGAAGGCGGTGTCGGGCGGTCACATATCATTGACGGAAGAATTCCTCACTGCATACTGCTTGAGATATTCACCAACAAGGGTATCGGAACCATGATAACCCAACAGCTCATCCCCTATTATGAAAACGAGAAGCTATGACACTGTCGGCACTGATTTGACACTGTTTCCTTAGACATATATAATCCACTCTGTAAAGGTATTTTTTGCTTATTGATTTAGAATGAGGAGGACTTTATAAAATGTTCTACAGGAAAAAACCGGTCGTTCTGGCATCGTCCTTGTTGGCAGTGCTCCTGGCCTTGTCGCTGACAGGCTGCGTAGCTGTCAGAAGCACGAACTCAGGAGATCCGGTCAATCAGCAGATTGATACTGCGGGCACAAATGATACCGATAAAGCTGACAAGAATAGCACAACAGGCAAAAACAGCGAGGATACTCCGGACACGAATGACACTGGCAGGGCCAATGAAGAAAGCGTAACAGGTGAAGATAACACTGAGGATGAAGTTGGGGCTAACGGTGAAAAAATCTACGAAGATTATAATGAACTGATTCTTGCTTATTATGAAGCTATTAATAACGTGGATGCAGATGCTATGTATGTACTCTTCGATGATGAGTTCCAATCTGAGACTCAGCATATGAAGGATTATGTGGAAGAGCGGATGAAAGTGATGAAGGAATATAACGATGAATGGTTCGGCGGTGATTGGTACAATCGTGTCACAGCAGGGGAACCAGAATTGTTCTGGGATAATATATACTGCATCGAGGTAACTATTGACGGTGAATATTGCGATTACCTGTACATCCAAAAGGAAGCCGATGGCAGGTACTACATTAATGTGGAAACAACCCATTTCTGGCATTGATTCGCACCAGTCCCCGGGTTTTAGCCACTAAACCCTCCCGATCAAAACACGGGAGGGTTTTTAACACTATCGAACTATGACCCATGTTTACTTTCCACATACATTGGCTTATAATACCCAATATGATACGACCTTTAATTAAAGGCTAAAGAAGGACAGGGATTAATGTATGGAAGAGAAGGAACGCAGATATAAGAATTTTATTGAGGAAATAATTGAGAATGATCTGGAAACCGGTAAGGTCAAAGAAGTGATCACCCGTTTTCCGCCCGAACCCAACGGCTACCTTCATATCGGCCATACCAAGGCAATGTGCGTGGATTTTGGAATGGCTGAAAAATATGGAGGCAAGTGCAACCTGCGCTTTGATGACACCAATCCCACAAAGGAAGACGTAGAGTATGTGGATGCCATTATAGAGGACATCCGTTGGATGGGCTTTGATTTTGGAGACAGGATCCATTATGGCTCCGACTACAGCGAACAGATCTATCAATACGCTGTCCAGCTTATTAAAAAAGGACTGGCCTATGTAGACGACCTCTCTCCCGATGAGATGCGGGAATACCGTGGAACTCTCACCGAACCGGGAAAGGAAAGCCCCTGCCGCGACAGGAGCATTGAAGAGAACCTTGATCTCTTTACCCGCATGAGAAACGGGGAATTTGAGAGTGGGGAAAAGACCCTGAGAGCCAAAATCGACATGTCCTCCCCCAACCTCAATATGCGTGATCCGGTGATATACAGGATAAAAAAGGAAGCCCATCATCGCACGGGGACCGAATGGTGCATCTATCCCATGTATGACTTTGCCCATCCTCTCCAGGATGC
>LFSK01000171.1:17703-20051 GCA_001512555.1 Clostridiaceae bacterium DTU059
TCAAGGCTCAATATCAACTATACCGTTATGAGCAAAAGAAAACTCCGTGAATTGGTTGAGAAGGGCTATGTGGAAGGTTGGGACGACCCAAGAATGCCCACCCTCTGCGGCCTGAGAAGACGAGGTTTTACTCCTGAATCCATCAAAAACTTTATTGAACTCAATGGTGTTTCCAAAACAGTAAGCGTTGCCGATTGGGGCCTTTTGGAGTACTGTGTACGAGAGGATCTGAACAGAAAAGCTGATCGAGTCATGGGGGTTCTGAACCCGCTTCGGGTTATTATTGAGAATTATCCGGAGGATCAGACCGAGGAGTTCGATGTTGAGAACAATCCTGAACGACCTGAAAGAGGAACCCGAAAAGTTCCCTTTTCAAGAGAGATCTTTATTGAACGTGATGATTTTGAGATAAACCCTCCTCCTAAGTACTTCAGGCTCAAGCCCGACGGGGAGGTCAGGTTGAAAAATGCCTATTTCATTAAATGCATAGGATACGAAACCGATGAGAATGGCGAAGTAACACTGGTTCGGGCAACCTATGACCCCGCCTCCCGGGGCGGAGAGTCCCCCGATGGCCGCAAGGTAAGGGGAACCATCCACTGGGTATCAGCCAAGCATGCCCTCGATGCGGAAGTAAGGCTTTATGACAAGCTTTTCTCGGTAGAAAACCCGGATGACACCCCGGAGGGCAGTGATTACAAGGATTATATCAATCCAAAATCACTTGTAATCATCAAGGGTGCAAAGCTGGAACCGTCCCTAAAGGAAGCAATGCCCGGCGACTGTTTCCAGTTCCTGAGATTGGGCTACTTCTGTGTGGATAACAAGGACAGCAGCCCGGACCACCTGGTCTTCAACAGGACGGTAACCCTTAAGGATACCTGGGCCAAGATTGCTTCAAAACATGCAAAATAATGCTTGGGCTTGCTTAGAGTACAAGCACAGCAATAGGGTATAAGAGCAATAAAAAAGATTCCATGAGGCACATTGTGCAAAATGGAATCTTTATTTTTATTATATTCACCGGATCCTCATCATTACTGATTGGTATCCACAAAGATCCTCTCTCCGTCCTTGACCATGCCCAGCTTTTCCCGGGCTAACTTCTCTATACTCTCATCGCTGGACAATTCATCCTTCTGCTTGAGGAGTTCCTGCTTAAGAGCCTTCTCCCTGTCGATACGCTTTTGAACCTCTTTAATCTCTATCCGGATGGCATACATGTCTCTGGATTGAGAATACACCGTAAAGGCTGTATAGACTAAAGCGACAGCCAGCAGCGGAAATATCCACCATCCTTTTTTTCTCTTGCGCCTTGCAACCACAATGTTCACCCGGCTTTATCCTTGGTAAATCACATGCTCCCTCAAAATTGGGAGACTTTCAATAAAATTATACCACACTGTCATCAAATTGTAACGTATTCCTTATTTCTTGGTCATGACATTTCTAAGGCGTCTCATATCAACCCCAATGTGGTAGGCCTTGATGGCAACCCGGTTGCGGGTCTTGCCCAACAGTTTTTTCCCATTCATCAGAAAACGCCGGGCAACAGGCGTCAAATAGCGAAGAATCTCCCTGACAGGCCACAAAACTGCCTCAAGAAGCTCTGTTAATGTCCACATCACGATCTTGCTGAGAAGGGCATAATAGAGGAACCCGCCAAAGAATATCCCTGAGAAGAAATAGAATCTTGTTTCGCCGCTGCTTATAATATAGGAAGCCAGAAAAACGATGATGGCCGCAACCAGCCAAAACAGGAGGTCTTCTATATGGATGAAGATAGCCGATGTCCTGACAAAGCGCCTTTTGATACGAAAAAGATCATACAGGAACGCCAGTATTACCCCACAAGCCATGGCGCCCGCAACCACAGTCAGTTCATAACCCGCACTTGTGCTCATTCAACGTGCCGCCTTTCTATCTGAAAAGCCCCGAAAAGAAGCCTCCTTTTCTTTGCGGTACTCCCCCGTCCAGGTATTCCATGGCACAGATATCCCCCTCCACATCCAACTCGGATGATTCAACGTTGAGTTTGTTGATATGTAATCCAGCTCCCCGAATAATCAATATCCCGTTTTCTGTATCCAGGATGATGCATTCCTCGTTAAAGCTTTCCACATGCCGAACTCCTGAAACCATGAGCCGCCTTCTGTCCTTTAAAATGATGTTCTGCTGATGTTGCTCAAAGGCTTTCCGGTCATCAACCATAACAGCACCTCCGATAACATGCGCCAGGCTAAGGCACTACATGCCGCCGTTTGATACTATGCGCAGGTTCTTTGGGTTATGCTACCGGGATGGAGTTTGGGGGCGCTCATGACCGGAATAAAAAAGCTTCTGTGCTG
>LFSK01000017.1:0-17849 GCA_001512555.1 Clostridiaceae bacterium DTU059
GTTTCCATTATACCAGAGGCGTTTCAGGTCTCATTTTTATTATTAAGTTAACAGACCAATACCATATGCTGGGAGGAGTTCATAATATGGCCCGAAAAGAGATAATAGCGCTATTACTGGCAGGCGGTCAGGGAAGCCGTCTTGGAGTTCTTACAAAAAACATAGCCAAACCAGCTGTTCTGTATGGGGGCAAATACAGAATCATCGACTTTACCTTGAGTAACTGCATCAATTCCAATATCGACACCGTTGGTGTCCTCACCCAGTACCAGCCCCTTAAACTTCATTCCCATATCGGTATCGGAAAACCCTGGGACCTGGACCGCATGAACGGTGGTGTCACAATACTGACCCCCTACCAGCGGTTTGAAAAGGGTGAGTGGTATTCCGGAACTGCTGATGCCGTGCTCCAGAATATCAGCTATGTCGAAGAACTCTCTCCCAAATATGTCATCATTCTGTCCGGCGATCACATCTACAAAATGAACTATGCCGAGATGCTGGATTTCCACAAGAAGAAAAACGCAGATGCCACCATATCTGTTATCGATGTTCCCTATGAAGAGGCGAGCCGCTACGGGATAATGAATATTACCAAAAACTACAAGATTTACGAATTTGAGGAGAAACCTGAAAAGCCCAAATGCACTCTGGCCTCCATGGGCATCTATATATTTAACTGGGAGGTTTTGAAGGAATACCTGCTCAATGACCACGAGGATCCAAATTCAGAGCATGATTTCGGTAAGAATATCATACCCGGCATGCTAAAGGACGGCAGGGACCTTTATGCCTATAAATTTGTAGGGTATTGGCGCGACGTGGGAACCATCCAGGCCTATTATGAGGCCAGCATGAACCTGACCGAGCGCATTCCTGAATTCAACCTTTTTGACCCCTACTGGAAAATCTATACCCCAAACCCGGTATACCCGGCTCATTTTATCGGTGAAACCGGTAAAGTTGTTAAGTCCATCATTGCTGAGGGCTGCATGATCCATGGTACTATCAGCAATTCGGTCATATTCCCGGGAGTAACAGTTCAGGAGGGAACCGTTATCAAGAATTCCATCATCATGTCCGATGCGTTCATCGGTACCAATACTGTGATTGACTGCTGCATCATCGGTGAGGGCAGCGTCATAGGCAACAATATCCAATGCGGTGTGGGCGAGTTTGCCGAAAACCAATTCAACCCCAGGATCTATAATACAAATATAACCGTAGTGGGTTCTTACACCGTGATCCCCAATGGGACTACCCTTGGCAGGAATGTGGTAATCGACAACCACATCATCCCCCAGGATTTCACCACCAATGTAATCCCATCGGGCGGCTATCTCATGAAGGGAGGGGATGAACAATGAAGAGTACAATGGGCATTATCCTGACAGGCGGAAAAAACAACAGCTTAAAAGAATTATCCATCAACCGGTCCATTGCAGCAGTTCCCTTTGGAGGCAAGTATCGTACCATAGATTTCACATTATCCAATATGGTTAACTCCGGGATTGTTAATGTGGGAGTGCTGACCCAGTACAGCATCCGCTCCCTCATCGACCATCTGGGCTCTGGAAAGGAATGGGATCTGGACAGGAAGAATGAAGGCCTGAGGGTTTTCCCGCCCTATCTCTCGGAGCTGAGTACCGGCTGGTACAAGGGAAGTGCAGACGCCATATACAATAACCTGACCTTCCTCGAGCGAAGCGATGAAGAGTTCGTTCTCATCGCCAACGGCTATGCCATATATAATATGGATTACGGCCCTATGCTGGAACAGCATGTGGATAAGGATGCGGACATCACCATTGCCTGCCGTGCTTTGGATGATCTGACTGAGAATGATAAGAAAACTCTGGGAATTGTGGAGATAGATCAGGACAGCAGAATTGTGGATTTCAGAGAGAAACCTTTGAATCCCTGCGGAAATCTGGGATCCATGGGCATCTACATCATGAAACGTAAGTTTTTGATCGAATTGATCCAGGACAGCGCTGCCAAAGGTTATACCGATCTGGTCATGGACATTATAATCCGAAGCCTGGACAGCCTTCGAATCTATGCCCATATCTTCTCTGGTTACTGGAGGCCTTTAAACAGCATTCAGCTCTATTACCGGGCCAATATGGATCTTCTGGATCCTAAAGTAAGGCGGGAACTTTTAATGGACAGGCGCAAGATATATACCAAGGTCAAGGATGAGGCCCCTGCCAAATACAATGAGGAAGCCTCTGTAAAGAATTCCATAGTCGCAGATGGCTGCATCATCGAAGGAACGGTAGAGAACAGCATCCTCCTCAGGGGGGTTCGCGTGATGAAGGGTGTTCATATCAAAAACAGTATCATCATGCAGGGTTCCACTGTGGAGGATGGCGCTCAGCTCAATTATTGCATATTGGATAAAGGAGTAGTTATCACCGCAGGAAAGACCCTGAATGGGGATCAGGAATGGCCGCTGATTGTAGGAAAGAATATCACTGTCTGATCCCCTTTACCATCCGGTATCCTCGGACTCGTGCTTCCTGCGCCGGGTCATCAGATCATAAACCGCCTTTTTGCAGTCCTTTCCCTCAAAGAGGATACGATAGGCCTCCAGGCAGATGGGCATGTTGATCTGATAATGATCCATCAATTCCTTGGCAGCTTTAGCGGCGGATATACCCTCCACCACCATCTTTATGCGGGACATGGCTTCCTCGGGGGTGCTTCCCTTACCTATGAGGTTCCCTGCCCTCCAGTTCCGGCTGTGCTGGCTGGTACATGTTACAATCAGATCCCCAATGCCGGTAAGCCCCGAAAAGGTGCTGGCATTGGCTCCCATGGCCGTCCCAAGACGTGCGATCTCTGTTATTCCCCTGGTCATCAATGCTGCCTTACTGTTATCACCATAGCCCAGCCCGTCACTGATGCCGGCGCACAGGGCTATGACATTCTTCAAGGCAGCACCTATTTCCGCTCCTATAATGTCCGAACTGGTATATACTCTGAAAAAGGGCGACATAAACAAATCCTGAACACTCATGGCTGCTTCCTGATCCGTGCATGCGGCCACAACAGTGGTGGGGATGCCAAGAGCCACTTCCTCAGCGTGGCTGGGCCCATACAGGGCAACAACCCGCACATCCGGCGCCTCATCCAGCACAACCTGGCTGAGTCTTTTGCCGGTACCTTCCTCTATGCCCTTTGAACATAATACGACTATATCATTCGGTGCAAGATAGGGTGCCAAAAGCCTCACATTTTCCCGAATCGTCTGGGACGGAAGCACTATTGCCACAAAGTCATGCCCTTCAAGGCATGTCTTCAGATCAGTTGTGAAAACCACTGAATCTGGTATTTTGATTCCCGGAAGCTTTTCCTTATGCTCTCTTTCATGGTTAAGGCCATCAATTTCATCCTGGAAACGGGACCACACACGAACCTCATGACCATTATTCGAAAGGAGAACCGAAAGACTGATCCCCCAACTCCCTGCTCCGATCATTGAAACCACTGACATACACAAACACCTGTACCTTTCGTATATTGTGCAATCGGCAGGCCTGCACTTAAGCCAAGGGCCCGCTATGGCTGTTTAAAACTCAGCTTTTTTTCATTTCCATCCAGCAATCGGCTGATATTGGATGAGTGCCTGAATATGATGAGCAGTGCCAGGAGCACGCCGGTAAGGATAAGAAAGAGTTGCTCACCTAAAATCCAGGCCACCAGGGGAAAGGCAGCACCGCCTATGATGGATCCTAAGGAAACATACCGTGTAATGGCAACCACCAGAACAAAGCTCAAAAGGCAGATCAGTGCAGCCAGGGGCGAAAACATGAGGACCGCAGCAAAGGCGGTCATAACACCCTTGCCGCCCTTAAAACCAAAATACAGAGGCCAGTTATGCCCGATCACAGCCATAATACCTGCCACATACATTCCCCCATAAACCCCGTCTGAGGTCTCACCTGCCAGCCATTTCCCGATCAGACAGGCCAGTATTCCCTTCAAAAAATCACCGACCACAACCATAATGGCTGCGGTTTTCCCCAGTGTTCTCAGGGTGTTGGTGGCACCGGCGTTCCCGCTTCCGTACTGGCGAACATCCTTCTTATAGAACAGCTTTCCCAGAACCAGCGATGTATTGACACTGCCCAGAAGATATCCTGCAACAGCTGAAAGAATGATCATCATATGTTTTCACCCTTTTCCCTGATGGTAAACCTTATGGGTGTTCCTTCAAACCCGAAATTGCGTCTCAAGATATTTTTAAGATAGCGTTCATAGGAAAAATGCATAAGTTCAATATCGTTAACAAACAGCACAAAGCTGGGAGGACGCACACCGGTCTGTGTCATATAATATATCTTCAGCCTTTTACCCTTGTCGGAGGGTGGCTGAACCATGGCAAGGGCTTCATTGAGTACATCGTTTAATACACCAGTCTGAATTCTGAAACTTGCCTGGTCAAAAACATAATCTATCAGCTCGAAGAGTCTGTCCACACGCTGCCCAGTTTCTGCGGAAACAAAGACTATGGGTGCATAGCTCATAAACTCCAGATCCTCTGCAACCTTTTTGCGGAATTCCTCCAGGGTTCCCGTTTGCTTTTCTATCAGGTCCCATTTATTCACTGCAATGATGCAGGCCTTACCCTGTTCATGGGCATAACCTGCTATTCTGGCATCCTGTTCGGTTACACCGTCCCTGGCATCCAGCATGATTATGCACACATCCGCACGGTCAACGGAGGTCCATGAACGGATCACGCTGTATTTCTCTATATCCTCATCCACCCGGCTCTTCCGCCTGATTCCGGCTGTATCAATGAACAGATAGAGTTTCCCATCCACCTCAAAACGAGTATCGATGGCATCCCTCGTTGTGCCGGGCACATCGCTTACAATGACCCTTTCCTCCCCAAGAATCTTGTTGATGATTGAAGATTTACCCACGTTTGGCCTTCCGATGACCGCAACCTTAACTGAGTCATCATCCTCATCCGATTCGCCGGAATCCGGAAAATGCTCATAGACGGCATCCAGAAGATCCCCGATACCCAGGCCGTGGATGGAGGATATGGGATAGATCTCACCCATGCCAAGATTATAGAACTCATAGATATCGGCAGGGGGCTTACCCGGGCTGTCCACCTTATTGACAGCCACCAGTACTGGTTTGGCTGCCTTTCTCAGAATATCCGCCACTTCCTCATCCAGAGCCGTCATGCCGGCTTTCATATCCACCAGCATGACAATAACATCGGCCATATCGATTGCGATATAGGCCTGACGGATCATCTGCCGCTTGATATAGTCATCAGTGTTGGTTTCAATTCCGCCGGTATCAATCATTGTGAATTTTTTGCCTCTCCACTCGCTCTCGGCATAAATCCTGTCACGAGTGACACCAGGCGTGTCATCAATAATGGATATTCTTTTTCCTGCCAGGTAATTAAAAAATGTCGACTTACCGACATTTGGCCTTCCGACAATGGCAACAACAGGTTTTGACAAACTATATTACCTCCGAATCACTCGTCCCGGTGTTTATATACTATGTCCGTGGGAACAATTGCCTTCTTTAATATACATTCTACCCGCTTTTCGTTAAGATATCAAGAAAGACAAAGAAGTCAGGGGACGGCATAAAAAGTTAAAAAAATAGTGTTTCAGGGATCCCTTGATACACTTTCCACGCCAGCAATAAAACAGGGTCAGACAGGCGGCCTACATGAAGGGATCCCGTAAAACAAGGGCGCATTGCGATAAGGCGCCGTAACATCCTGTGAGAATGAGATAAGGGCGGCTGCTGTCTGAGCGAAGCGAGTTCAGCCGACCCTCATTCGAACAGTTGATGTTTCGCAGACGTGCAGTACAGCGACCGGGCTTTACGAGATCCGCGGATACATTTTCCACGCCAGCAACAAAACAGAGTTAGACAGGTGGCCTACATGAAGGGATCCGTAAAACAAGGGCGCATTGCGATAAGGCGCCGTAACATCCTGTGAGAATGAGATAAGGGCGGCTACTGTCTGAGCGAAGCGAGTTCAGCCGACCCTCATTCGAACAGTTGATGTTTCGCAGACGTGCAGCACAGCGACCGGGCTTTACGGGATCCCTAGACACACTTGTCACGCTAGCATCGACAATAAGGGAACCCGTAGAAACGAAACAAGCCGGACTCCTGAAGAGCCGGCTTGTACATCGCCTGAAAAATCATTATTTGACTTCCACGGTAGCGCCAACTTCCTTGAACTTTGCAGCAATTTCCTCGGCCTCTTCCTTGGAAATACCTTCCTTGATGGTGCTGGGAACCTTTTCGGTAACTTCCTTTGCTTCCTTCAGACCAAGAGCGGTGATCTCACGAACAACCTTGATAACCTTGATCTTCTCAGGACCGGTTTCCTTAAGGATAACATCAAACTCGGTCTTCTCCTCAGCCGGAGCAGCTGCGCCTGCTGCTGCAGGACCTGCTGCAACAGCCACAGGAGCTGCTGAAACGCCGAATTCCTCTTCAATAGCTTTTACAAGATCCTTAAGTTCGAGAATGGACAGAGTTTTAATCTCTTCAATGAACTTTGTTATTTTTTCACTCATTTTCATATCCTCCTATTCAATGATAAATCGGTTAATCGATAAAAAGTTCTGATCTGTCAGGCTTCCTGTGCCTGCTCCTGCTTTTCAGCAATTGCGTTAAGAGCAACAGCAAGGCCATAGAGTGAGCTTTGCAGGCTGCCAATGAGTCTTGCAAGCAGTTCCTCTCTGGATGGTGTCTGGGCCAGTTCCTTGACACCTTCAATGTCAAGAATCTTACCCTCTACCATACCGGCCTTGATCTCCAGTTTGTTGTACTCCTTTGCAAACTGGGCAATCAGCTTGGAAGGGGCAACGGGATCGCTGTCGCTTATGGCAATGGCCGTAGGACCTTCCAGTTGGTCTGAGAGTTCGCTGAAGTTGGTATCCTTCACGGCAAAGCGGATGATGGAGTTCTTATAAACTCTGTAATCAACACCTGCCTCACGCATAGCCTTTCTCATCTTGGTGTCCTGCTCGACGGTAAGGCCTCTGTAATCAGCAAGAACAAACGCCTGGGCATTTGTGAGCTTGCTGTTCAGCTTCTCCACCTCTGCCTTCTTCTTCTGCAGTATTTTTTCACTGGGCATTTGAGCACCTCCTTGATGATATACTTTATTCTTTAACGTTCAGGGAATCTGTCGATAATCATTCCATAACAAAAACCCTTTCGCGATCTAAACCATAGACGACGAAAGGGTTATTCAACCACATTTCTTCAAACCTCGGCAGGATGATCTACGTTACACCCATTGGGTTCCTGCTGTCTACGGTTAAAATCACAAACGTTATTCTATAGGATATAATTCAATCAGTCAAGTACTTTCTGCTGATTGATGCGGACGCCGGGTCCCATTGTGGATGATACGGTAACACTCCTCAGGTACTGACCCTTGGCTGCTGCCGGTTTTGCCTTGATAATGGCATCCAACAATGTTCGGAAATTGTCAAGAAGCTTTTCTGTGCCAAAAGACACCTTTCCGATGGGGCAATGGATGATATTGGTCTTATCGAGACGGTACTCAATCTTACCTGCCTTGATGTCGGCAATGGCCTTTGCCACATCCATTGTAACTGTTCCGGCCTTTGGGTTCGGCATCAGTCCCTTAGGACCAAGAACACGACCCAGTCGTCCCACAACGCCCATCATATCAGGGGTTGCAACGACTACATCAAACTCAAACCAGTTTTCATTCTGGATCTTGGCAACCAGATCTTCAGCGCCTACATAATCGGCACCATTCTGCTCAGCCTCAGTAGCTTTTTCACCCTTGGCAAACACAAGCACGCGCACAGTTCTTCCTGTACCATGGGGCAGAACAACAGCACCCCTTACCTGCTGGTCGGCGTGTCGTGAGTCAACGCCAAGCTTTATATGAGCTTCCACTGTTTCATCGAATTTTGCCCGTGCAGCTTTTTGAACTACTTCCAGAGCTTCGGCCGGGTCATACAGTTTGGTTCTATCTACCAGCTTGAGACTTTCAAGGTATTTCTTACCTCTCTTCATAATAATCACTCCTTTGTGGTCATTAAAAAATCGGGAATTCATCCCTCCCACATCAATGGGCAGCCAATCAGTCCTCGACTACGACGCCCATGCTTCTGGCTGTGCCTGCAACCATGCTCATGGCAGCTTCTATACTGCCCGCATTCAGGTCAGGCATCTTCATCTCAGCGATCTTGCGAACCTCTTCCTTTGAGATCCTGGCCACCTTTTCCTTGTTAGGAACGGCGGATCCGCTCTCGATCTTGCATGCCTTCTTAATCAGAACGGCAGCCGGAGGAGTCTTTGTAATAAATGAGAATGAACGGTCTGCGTAGACCGTGATAACTACCGGAATAACCAACCCTGCATCCTTTGCGGTCCTCTCATTGAATTCCTTACAGAATCCCATGATATTGACACCATGCTGTCCAAGGGCTGGTCCAACCGGTGGAGCAGGCGAAGCCTTGCCTGCCTGAAGCTGCAGCTTAATATAGCCCAAAACTTTCTTTGCCATAAATAGTCCACCTCCCAGTGTTTTTGCCTGTATATTCCCAGGCCTCTATTCAAGTGCTGAATGCACATGAAAGCAAATCTATAACTACTAATTGTAAAAATGCAATCCACAACCGAATAGTCGTGTTTTGCAGGATAGCCTTTTAGAGCTTCATAATCTGAATAAAATCCAGCTCCACAGGCGTTTCCCTGCCGAACATTGAAATCATGACACGTACCTTTTTCTTGTCCATGCTGATCTCTTCGACGGTTCCAATAAAGCTTTCCAGGGGGCCGTCGATAACCCGGACGCTATCCCCTACTTCATAATCAACAACCGTCTCAAACTGCTCGACTCCCATCATACGAATCTCGTCATCGGACAAGGGCACCGGTTTTGATCCTGGACCTACAAACCCTGTTACGCCTCTGGTATTGCGAACCACATACCAGGAATCGTCGGTCATGATCATCTTTACCAGCACATAGCCCGGGAAAACCTTTTTGAGCGTCGCACGCTTCTTGCCGTCCTTTATCTCGATCTGTTCTTCCATGGGAACAACCACATCGAGGATATAGTCCTGCATTTTTCGGTTTTCTACGATCTTCTCAATATTGGCCTTAACCTTGTTCTCGTATCCTGAGTAGGTATGAACTACATACCATTTTGCTTCATCTGCCATTAAAAAGCGGAGACCAAAGCTCCTGCCCTCCTTCCGCTTTTATTTCCCGAATATGGTTCTGAACAAAAGACCCAATCCGGCATCTGCTACCCAGATTACAACACCAACAACCAGGCAAGCCGTAAAGACTACCAAAGTATAGTTGACAAGCTGTTGTCTTGTAGGCCAGATAACTTTTTTCATCTCTGTACGGATTTCTTTGAAAAACTTGCCTATGCGTCGGCCTATTCTGCCTTTTTCCTTCTGATCGGTCATGGATAAACAACTCCCAACTTATTATTTGGTTTCCTTATGCAATGTGTGCTTACGGCAAAACCTGCAGTACTTGCTCATTTCAAGCCTGTCAGGGTCGTTCTTCTTATTCTTCATGGTATCATAGTTTCTCTGCTTGCATTCTGTGCAAGCCATGGTTATTCTAACTCTCATTGTGGAACACCCCTATGTCTTCAACATGTTTATTTTTTGCATAAAAAAAAAGCTCGCAAAGCAATAATGAGTCTAACACATCCAAAAGCTGATGTCAAGCGTTCCACAGAAAATACTTCGTGAAGCCTGACACCTGAATTTTCACAGGAAAATTCAATCCCTTTCCCTGTGCTGATACAGGTTTCCAGAAGCTATACCCGGCTCTTTTTACGGTGCACTAAGTCATGCGTAATGCTTCAGACTTATATGAAAATAAAAACCGGGGGCAAAGTTTTTCTACCTTGCCCCGCAGCTACTACCTTGCTGTTTTCGACTTCATGCGCGTTGATCTCCACCAATGCCACAGGTTGGCCGCTATGAATACTGAGGAGTAACTGCCGGCTATACATCCGACAATCAGCGACAAACTGAAGTCCTTAATGGAGGTAATATTATTGACGGCTGCAAAAATGAACAGTGTTACAACAGCAATCAAAGTTGTTACTGTTGTGTTAACGGTTCTCGACAAGGTCTGCCATATACTCACATTGACGATGGTCGCCATGTCGGATTTCTGCATGATGTTGGCATTCTCACGGATCCTGTCATATATGATGATGGTATCATTTATGGAGTAACCAATGATGGTGAGTATGGCCGCGATAAACACATCATTGAATGGTATCCTGAAGGCCACATACACCCCCAGCATAATAGCACAATCGTGAAGCAAAGCTATTATCGCACAGGCCGCCGCCGAAATACCGCTCATGATGCTGAAACGCCACGCTAAATAGATCAGGATGAGAACCGAAGAAATCAGTACAGCCAAAAGACCCTTCCTTAATGTTTCCCTGCCTATGGAAGGCTCGATGCTGGCCACCTCGTTGTTGGGGCTGTCCAGAATAACCGGAAAACCCTCATTGACCAGGGTATCCTTCACAAGCTGCTCCTCACTTGGAGTCAGCGGTGTATCACTGGCCACGTCTATCCTGAGCATGATGCTCTTCGTTGCTCCCTGACTTCCGGATACGGTCTCCATCACGCTGGTGCTAGCTTTCTTGTTCAAGGTCTGTTCCAGCAATACACCTGCCAGATTGGCATCAACCATTTGCTCACATTCGAGGGACATTCGTGTACCACCACGGAATGTGATATCAAGCACCACGCCGTTTACAAAAAACAATGCCAGGAATACTAGTAAGATAACAATGCTGATTGTGAAGAAAATCTTTCTGTTTTTAACAAAATCAAATTTAGTCATGCCTCGGTGCCCCCTTCCTTCACCCCATAGAGTTTTTTATTTCGGGCAAACCCGAAGGCGGTTATGTTTTTAATAAGTGTTTTTGTTATGGATACTGCTGTGATGAAGCTGAGAACCACACCCAGGCCAAGGGTTACTCCGAAGCCTTTTACAGGTCCGGTACCCAAAATAAACAACACTATTGCCACAATAATGGTGGTTATATTGGAGTCCATGATGGCAACAAAGGCACGCTTGAAACCCGATTCGATGGAGGCCCGAAGGGTCTTGCCTGAACGAAGTTCCTCCTTAATGCGCTCAAATATGATCACATTGGCATCAACCCCCATACCCATGGAGAGGATTATACCTCCGATACCCGGGAGTGTTACCGAGATGCCAGTATTGGAAAGAAACAGGATTTGCAGGGCTACCAGCGCCGAGAGTGCCAGAGATGCAAGCAGTCCCGGAAGTCTGTAATGGACAATCATGAACAGACAAATCAGCGCAAAGGCTACAATTCCTGCTTTAACAGCGACGTCAAGGGCTCCCTGGCCCAGCTGTGCACTTATAGCGTCCACACTGACCGGCTTTAGCGGTACCGGCAGGGCACCAAAACGGATCTTGTCGGCCAAAGTCTTTGCCTCTTCCAGGCTGAAATTGCCCTCAATATAGAATTGGCTGGTATTGATGCGTGAATTGACTCTGGGAACCGAGATACATTCGTCATCGATGAATATCCCAATAAATTGACCGATCAGACGGCCTGTTGCCTCGGCAAACTTATCAACTCCGGAATCCTTAAGCTCCAGATCCACATTATAGTAGCCGGTTTGAGGATGCTGGGACTGGGAAGCAGTTTTCAAATCCTCACCATCTAAAATGATGGGTCCGGTTGCCGGAATCTGTTCAAGGGGAAGCATGGCGTCCTCATAGCTGACTTCTCGGAATGTAAGCCGGCCGGTGCTTCCCAGTTCGTCCAGAGCAGCCCTGGGATCGTAGTTGGTTTCATTCTGTGCCCATGGAATATCTATGATAATTCGGTTGTTTGTAGCATCTACATTGATGTTCTTATCAAAGATGCCCTGTGCGTCAAGGCGAAGTTCCATAATACTCCGCGCACTGGCAAGGTCTTCTGCCACATTGCGTCCCTCGGTCCCTTCGGGATAATCGGGAACCATGATGGCGCTGATACCGCCTCTGATATCAATGCCGGTTCTGATCTCAGCCGCACCCTTGATGATCCTTCCATCTTCAGGTCCCAACCCGAAAAAGGCAAGGTAAGAAAGGATAGCGATGACGACCAACATGGCAAAAAATTTAAAAGCCCTGTTGTCTTTCATTGGAGCTTCCTCCTAATCCTCTTTCTTTTATTCAGTCTTTTGCAAGCCATCTAGGTAATTATAAAACTTATTATTCCAGGCAGTCAACTTAATATTGCCCGCAGCTGTCCCTTTTCATTAACGATGCTCAGTTGCCGTCAAACTCCTGGGCTTTTATCCAAAGAGCGCATTCAATGCGTTTTTTCTCAAGTTCACAGCCAACCTTGTAGGTTTTTTTGATGTCCTGATTAAACTTCCATGCATTGGCGGCACAACCTCCGCTGCAATAGAATTTGGCCCAGCACTCCCTGCACTCAGGCTTTTCATATACATTTGATTTAAAGAATTCTTCCCTGACCGGATTCCCGGTAAAGCCCTCAAACACCGAGCCCAGAATGAAACGGGGCTGGCCTACAAACTGGTGGCATGGATACAGATCACCCTCAGGTGTTACAGCAAGATACTCGGTGCCTGAGCCGCAACCCCTCAATCGTTTGGCTATGCAGGGCCCGCCCTCAAGATCCAGCATGAAATGGAAGAAATTAAACCATCTGCCGCTGGCTCTTCTCTCCACATAAGCCTTTGCCAGCCGCTCATATTCATCCCATACCCTGGGTATGTCCTCTTCTCTGATGTCAAGACCTGAATCAGCCGAAGCTACCACAGGTTCCACAGAGATCTGTTCAAAGCCTTCATCGGCCAGATGGAGAACGTCCTCCCCAAAATCCAGGTTGTTGCGGGTAAAGGTACCCCTCACATAATAGTTCTCATGCCCGCGCTCCTCAACCATGATTTTGGCAAGGGGAAGAATCCTGTCGTAGCAGCCCGTTCCGTCCACCCTCTGCCTCATGTAATCATTAATCTCTTTTCGTCCGTCAATGCTGAGAACAACATTGTGCATGTGTTCATTGATAAAATCGCGCTTTTCCTTATCCAGAAGAAGCACATTGGTGGTTATGGTAAATCGGAAGTTTTTGCCGGAATCACTTTCCCTCGACCGGGCATAGTGCACGATTTCCTTCACCACGTCAAAATTCATCAGGGGCTCTCCGCCAAAGAAATCCACTTCGAGGTTTCGCCTGTTCCCGGAGTTTTCGATGAGAAAATCAATGGCCTTTTTCCCAACTTCCAGGCTCATCAGGGATCTCTCTCCCAGGTATTCTCCCGTTCCAGCAAAGCAGTATTTGCACCGGAGGTTGCAGTCATGGGCTATATGGAGGCATAAAGCCTTGACAACGGTTTGTTTGCTCCATTGGGGGAGGTATTCCTCATAGGGATCAACAGAAAATAGCAATCCCTCATCAATAAGGGCCTGAATCTCATCAACCGCTTCCGGAATCCCCTTCTGTGGCAATTGTTCTTTGAGTTTGTACAGTTTTTCATCATTCAGCCTTCCATCCTGGTCAAAACACTTTAAAACCTCGAAGGCCGTATCATCAAAAACATGTACGGCACCGCTGCTGACGTCAAGAACCAGATTTGTGCCGTGCATGCTAAAAGCATGTATCATAATACACCAACTTCCTGGGATAAATCATAATAATGTGGATTCTGCCATAACACGTTTAAGTTCTGCTTTACGGTAAAGCAGCCGCTGACCTCGTAAAATCTCAGTCCCGGCCGCCCAAAACAAGAGAAGGGCTTTATGCCCTTCATGATCAGGTTCTCCTATTTCCTTTCGCATTTCTGGTTGGCAACGGTGCAGGATGTCTTACAGGCTGATTGACAGGATGTCTGACATTCTCCGCAGCCGGCCTTTTTAATATCGCGGTTCAGTGATTTCCCGTTAATGGTCTTGATATGCTTCATAGCATTACTCCTCCTCATCAACTTCAATTCCACCCTATTATAGCATATGGGTTATGTTGTGCAAATAAGGATTCAAAACTTCCTCTAAGCAGAAAACCAAAGGAGCTGTTATCCCGAATATTACCGGTGGCACTATCCATGTCCGAAGGTTTAAAACCCCATGCCCTACCTTATACTAATCGGCTTTGTATACAATATAACCGGATGCCTCCAATATCTTTGAAATGTTGCGCACCTGCATAAAGTCAAGCTCTTCAAAGGAGGGTTCCTGGCTGAACCGGCGGGTTACATCCGCAAGCCTTTCCCATGGCACCAGGCAGGCATGGCGTTTATTGACAGAATCCTTCGCCTTCTTGGCACCCGTGGTCTCAGAAAGTTCCCATGTGACCCAGCCGCTGGCAAAGTGGAAGGCATTCCAGCGCAGGTGCTCCTGCTTTGCAAGATTCTCAAGCCTCTTACCCTGAAGATATTCCTCCAACCTGACGGGTTGTTTATCGCTGTCTTCCGCCTCCGCCATGTCCAGACCCAAAAGCCTGAGCTTGGTCCTGATATTCATGGCGGCGGACCGGTTGGACTCTTTGGTAAACTCGTCCAGATCAAACCAGTTATCCTCAGGATCCACATGATAGATCCTGTTGAACAGGGCATTCATGGTTCGGGCCATTTTATCCATGCTCTCATTAATGATAATGGATTCGGTAAAGATGTCGCTGATCCTCCCGAAAATTCTTATGTCCGGCATCAGGGCAATCTCCTGATAATGACTTAACTCTTCGGATTCCGATATCTGTACAGCAATGGTAACAGGCCTTTTTACGCCACTGCGCCGCAAAAGCCGTTGAATCTCCAATGCGGTTTCCATGTTGAGCCTGTCGTCCTCAAGACAAACTACTATATAGTTTATTTCATAAATATTTTGAAGGATCAGATCGTAAAAAGCGCTGCTTCCCGGATCTGCCTGAATAAATTGTATGGAATAGTTACTTTTTATTGCGCTGTACCGGTTGTTAAAAACACCCTCCCTGCTGTTCATGGCGCTGTCTGTGACAACCGCTTTGAACTGGCCTCCGTAAAACTGTCCGCTATACAGGGTTTTTCTCAAAACTTCAACACCCATCGGACCAAAACCTGCCAGAAACAGGGTGAAGTCCGAATGGACCCTTGCCTCCCGTGTATCCAGTTCCATTGTCTCATGAACAGGACAGGTATCCATCAATTGCCTTGCCGCCAGATCCGGTATATTGAAAACCCGGAAATCAACATTAACCCCATTTTCTTTCCTTATTTTATCCATTATCTGTCCCGTGTTCATAGAGGAAGAATGTATGTAAAGGGTCAGGTTTTCGGCAGATGTCTTATCCTTTTTGATATTCTGGATCAGTTTGATGGCTGTTTGAATATTGGCATTTTCCTGCTCAGATAGCAGGAAGAAATGAAGGGGCTTCTGATAGAATCTGGCAGGTAGTTTGAGCCGTCTGAGGTTCTCCACTTCCCCGGCATTTCGGTCTATCAGTATACATTGGTTCTCGCGGATTTTCTTCACCAGAACCTCTTCCTCCTCGCTGCTCTGTTTCAAACCTTCAATGACAATAATGCAGCGATCCCTGCCATTCTCCCTGAGACTTCGGATCAGGTGGTAGGCATATTCATTCAGACCACAAAAGACATAGGTCTCGGAAGATCGATAAAAAAGAAGCTGTATACGGGATATGATATGTAATCCAAACAGGGAAAGGAGGGTCAGTACGGTAATCATCAATCCCAGGGCATGAACCAGATGAAACACCAGAGAATAAATGGTATCGTTCCTTAAGATTTCGCTGATTTCGCCAAAGTCATTCTCCAGTATGAAAATTCTGCAGGTTGAAAAAAGAGCCCTGAGAGCAATGGCAGAAGCATCCGGAGAGGGCTGCCCCTGAACAGGCGGATTTCCCTGTATCACATGATCGGGCAGATAGCCGATTATGTACAGCACAAGGCCGCTAAAAAAGGTTATGATTGCAAGAGGAATCTTGATCTTCTCATAGACATCCCTGTACCTGGCAACAATGAAACAACCCAACAGAATAATACCCAGGGAAAAGAGGATCGATGTCACGGTTATGGGAAACAGCATGATAAACTTCCTCCCGGTGCTTATTTTTTCCAAACCGGTAATATCATGATTCTAACATACTATGGCTCTGCAGTTAATACTTTCTTCCCGAACCTGGTCGGGCACCATAGCCTTACTTGTCCTGTCTGAAGAGTGATTCATATTTCTGTATGTACTTATTTTTTCTTAGTTTGTATTACACCCGCGATCATAAGACCAATACCCACCGCAACACATGCGAACATCAGAATGGTAATGTACAGGGTGGTTGGTTTGAAATAGATCTCCAGACCCATCAGAAGACCTGTAAAGATGGTCACAAAACCGATGGCAATCAGTATCCAGCCCCAGATCTGCCTTTTCATAGCAAATAGCAGTATTATGCCTATTATTACCGGAAGCAGCAACAGACCGAAGGGCGGATTGAAACTGCCGAACAATCCTCTAAAACCAAAGCCGGTTTTGACAATGGTATTCTGCGTGATCAAAAACAAACCTAGAATAAAGAATGCAAGTCCCGAAAAAAAGCTTTTCATACCAGATTCGCTCCATTCCAATTATCTTGGGTTATATTACCATATTATTGCTACTAAAATGCTATCAGAATGCGTGCAGAAAGTCTACCCGGTATGTTTCACCCTTTTGAATGTCACTCATTCATGGTGAGTGCTTGAAATATAGTTCCTGTCAATGGTAATAACCGAATTATACTGGGGATTGTAGCGTTGGATATCCCGGCGGATACGATAGATAAGATCCTCATTGTTCGTCTTAAAGGAAGGTGGAACCGTCACCTCAAATATTAATTTGGAATGCTGCTTCCCAAAAACTGCTCTGAAATCATGCATGGAAAGATCGGGATCTATATTATTCAAAATATCTTCAACAACCTCTTTAACCTGATCGAGACGCTCATCGCCTGTTACAACAGGGTCGATATGAATGACCATGTGGATGTTCATTTCGGTGCTGAAATCCTTCTCTATTGTGTCAATGATATGATGGCTTTCAAGAATATCCCTGTCAGCCGGAATTTCCACATGCACCGTAGCAAAGCAGCGATCAGGTCCGTAATTGTGTATAACCAGATCATGGAACCCTATAACCCCTTCATAGCTCTTTAGCTTATCCTCAATTTTTTTCACCTGGGCTTCATCCGGAGCCTCCCCCAGAAGGGGGCTCAAGGTTTCCCTGATAAGACCAATACCTGAAATAATAATGAACAGGGCTACGCCTATACCCATATAACCATCGATCTGGATGCCGGTCAGACCTGCAAACACTGTTGCCATCAGGACGGCACCGGTAGCCACCACGTCGTTGATACTGTCCACTGATGCAGCTGCCAGGGCAGTGGAATTTATTGCTTTCCCCATTTTCTTATAGAACATACCCAGCCAAAGTTTTGCCCCCATGGACATAACCAGCACGGCTACGATAACCCAGCTGAAATAGACAGGAACCTGATTGATGATCTTGTCCACAGAAGATCTGATAAGTTCCAGGCCGAGCAAAAAGATGATAATGGAGACGATGAATCCTGATATATACTCAATCCTGGCATGTCCGTAAGGATGTTCCTTATCCGCCGGTTTGGCCGACAGTTTGAATCCGATAAGGGTGATAACCGAAGACCCGGCATCGGAAAGATTGTTGACAGCATCAGCCGTAATGGCAATGCTGCGTGCCAGGATTCCGATAACCATCTTTGCACCAAATAACAGAAGATTACAGAGTATCCCCGTCAATGAAGAAACCCC
>LFSK01000017.1:18051-21477 GCA_001512555.1 Clostridiaceae bacterium DTU059
AATACCAATGGTATGGGATCAAAGCCAATCCCGTCCCCTCCCGTATCGGTCCCTACCAAGGTCGCCCATCCCGTTGTCTTTGCAAACATCGCAAAGGATTCTGAGGACGAGTATACAGCATCATCAACCAGAAGGAATATCCTTCCTTTAAATCCCACAGGATTATTCGGACCCACCGTGTATACTATTTCTTTGTAACGGCCCCTGCCATCTGAAAAATAGTATTCAGGAGAATAATCCCCGATGCTTAGACTGTTCAGATCCTTGAGTTTAAGGTAATGATACAACATTTTATGTTTCAGAAAAGGCTTGAGGTAGGATGAGTCTCTGAACAGCACATAGCCTTTTGCCGTCAATTCTTTATCGGTCAGCGGCGCAACAATATTCCTCTCCCAATACTGGGTGCTTCCTCCCCCATTGCCTCTGATATCAATAATCAGACTCTTATAATCCTTTATCTCTTCAAGAAAAGTCCTGATTCCAGGTGCATCCTTATCAACATAAAATGTCGAGAAGGAAGGCAGTTTGAGGTAGGCAATGCCATCCTCTTCATTCTTGAATGTTGAGAAAAGGTGCTCCGGAAGGCCTGTTCCCACACTTCTTGTATTTGAAAGAATTCCCGGCTCAACCACTACATCCACCCTGTCCCCGGTTGGAGTCTCCAAACCCAACTGAACCGGACTGTCAGAATAGATGATCAGCGTGTTGACCTTTGCCTTTCCCCTCAACCTGTCATATCTCAGGAATCGGGAGTAAACGAGATTTTCTACATAGTCATCAACGCTGATGCTGCCTACATCACACAATCTGGAACCTGAAGGGATTCCGAAGTCCTCGGGAGAACCTTCAGGTTCAACAGGATTTCTCCATGCATAGTATTCACCCTCTATGTACTTGAAGGAAACAGGAAGGCATAGCGTATCGGATTTGGCAATGACCGTATCCCAGTAGTCATAAGCCCCCCTTACCCTGTTGTCGTTATATATCTGGGACCAGGGGGTAGATCCACTGTAGATCCGTGCATAATCCTCATACACAACACCCGGTTCGATGATATTTGTATGCCCGTTTTGGAGCAGGATGAGTATGCGCTCCAAAGCTTCATAGAACTCCGCATCGCTGCTTGTTCCTGCTATCATGGATGCAAACTCCTCTTCCCTTGCGAGCCAGTCCATACCGTGCTGCCTTTTTTTAACCTCAAAATAGGGAAAATTCTGCTCCAGGGTTCTGAAAAGGTATTTAAAATCCTCCAGTTTCTGTTCGGTGCTGAGGGGAAAGGTCGTTTCATTTACAACAAAGTCCACCTGGGCATTCCAGAATATCTTATAAAACAGGCCTCCAATAAGCAGGATGATAAGAATAACTGTCACGACGATACGCAATGCTTTTTTCATGATAGAACTCCCTTTGGCATTCATAATACCCTTCCCTGTTTCTCAGGCTGTACCTGTTAAGATATCATAGAGTCCAGTGACAGACAAATATTCATTCCCCGCACAGGGTCTGGTCAATATCCAGCCTGGGCATCTGCTGCCTGGCCGATTCTCTGCAGTTGTGGACCTCTAACTATGCATTCCCTCGTCTTTCTTTTCGTACCGAACGCTGAACCAGTTTTACAATCTCAACAATGGGGATCATTGAGAAGGACAGGCCTAATACAGTCAGCCACTGTCCCGCAGTTAAGGGTACCACATGGAAGAGGTTGTTCAGGAATGGCAGTAATATGACCGAAAGCTGAAGGATGGCTGAAACTGCGAGAGCGCCCAGTATCCATGGGTTTGAAAACAGTCCGATGCTGAAGATGGAATCCTCACTGAATCTTGTGTTGAAGGAATGGAAAAGCTGTATGAGCCCCAGCGCTACAAAGGCCATGGTAGTGGCTGTCTCTGGTGAATACTGCTTTCCTATGATATAGGCCAATAGCACCAGACATCCCTCCAGAATCCCCTGGTAAATAATGCTAATACCCACTCCCTCTGCGAAGAAGCTGCTCTTAGGATCTCTGGGAGGTCTTTTCATAATACCCGGCTCAGCCTGCTCCATACCCAGAGCCAATGCAGGAAGGGTATCTGTAATCAGGTTGATCCAGAGGATATGGATGGGAAACAGTATATGCTCACTGAAGACAGCGGGCAATAAGGTGGCGATGAACAGGGTGAAAACCTCGCCCAGGTTGCAGGAGAGCAGGAACTGTACAGTCTTTCTGATATTGCTGTAAATCCTCCGCCCCTCCTTGACCGCATGGACTATGGTGGCAAAATTATCATCAGCCAGCACCATATTGGACACTCCCTTGGCAACCTCTGTGCCGGTGATGCCCATACCTACGCCGATATCCGAAGATTTCAGGGCGGGAGCATCGTTCACCCCATCTCCCGTCATGGCAACGATCTTACCCTTAAGCTTCCAGGCCTTAACAATCCGAACCTTATGCTCCGGTGAGACCCTGGCATAAACAGAATATCGGTCCACGTTTTCATTGAATACATCCTCGGATATGGCACTCAGCTGGCTCCCAGTGATGACTTCGCTGCTGTCATTCGCTATTCCCAATTCCCTGGCTATGGCAGCTGCCGTATCCTTATGGTCCCCGGTTATCATGATTGGGCGAATACCCGCCTGCCTACAAAGCTTCACGGCTTCTTTCGCCTCGTCCCTTGGTGGATCTATCATTCCCACAAGACCGGTAAAGATCAGTTGGTTTTCCATGATCTCGGAAGTTGCCTCTTCCGGCACCTTGTCCAGGTTTTTATGAGCCACTGCCAGAACTCTCAAAGCATGGTCTGCCATTTCCTTATTCGCGTTTTTTATGGCAGTTATATCCTCATCAGTCAGCTCTCTTGCGGTACCGCTGGAGAGAATGTGGGTACACCTTCCTACCAGTACATCCGGGGCACCCTTTGTAACCGAAAGGAATCCCTGTTCGGCTTTATGAACCGTGGTCATCAGCTTTCTGTCCGAATCAAAGGGCAGTTCCGCCACACGAGGATACCTGTTTTCAGTTTCCTCCATGGATAGCCCCATCTTTGTTCCATAGTCCACAAGGGCTGTCTCGGTGGGATCTCCAATGACCTTCGTTTCCTCCCCCTTTTTATCCAGCTTGGAATCATTGCACAGCATGATGGCGCTGGTAAAAAGTCTGAAATGATCATCATTTGTATCGGCTTTGCTGGCATCCACCAGATTTTCGTTTATATATATCCTTTTAACGGTCATTTTGTTCTGTGTGAGAGTTCCGGTCTTGTCAGAGCAGATAACCTGGGTGCTTCCCAGGGTCTCAACAGCCGAAAGTTTTCTGATGATTGCGTTTTTCTTTGCCATTCTCTGAACACCGATTGCCAGCACAATGGTAACCACAGCAACCAGGCCTTCAGGTATAGCGGCAACAGCCAGGCTCACCGCCGTCATGAAAATATCCATGGTATC
>LFSK01000020.1 GCA_001512555.1 Clostridiaceae bacterium DTU059
GACTCAATCAGCTGAGGGAAGGTGTTTCCGTCGGTCTCCACCGAAAGGAAGGGAAGCGACGGCCATACCTTCATCACCCTGGCTACAAGATCGGCATCACGGGCAATCCTGGGCTTGTGGGTATTCAGTTTGTTGGTCACCAGAGCCTCCGATATGCGGGCAGGCATGCAGCCGAAGGGGCCTAGAGCCAGCACACCCTCCACGCTCTCCACGATCTCCGCAAGAGCAGCGCCAACAGTTAGGATGGCCTCCCCCGTCAGCCGCGGCGAGATCAGATCCTTTGCTGCATCTATCAGGTGGTCCACATCGTTGTCAAACACCCTGTAGAATCCACAACCTTCAAACATATTCCGGATTTTATCCTCGAAGGGGTTCTTGACCATGCATGTAACCTTGTTCTTAAGCCGGTCGCCCAGATTAGATTTTGCCACAAGTCTATGCTGAACTATATAATCGCAATACCTGATCCATTCAGCAACAGGGGCAGTCCTGACCCAGAATCCCTGCTTGCTGATGCGCTCCACCAGCCGCTGCCTTGAAAACCTGTCACGGCGCACATATATCTCTCCGATGAGGGCTACGGACGGAATCTCGTCAAGATCGCACTTTCTCGGCAGAGTGGAGAGAAGCTTGGCTGCCTCTTGGATCTTCCTCTTCAAGACCTTCCATGGGTCATGAGCTATGCTGTCTATGAGGGTTTCAGAAATCTCCCTGAACACCCTTATCCCATGCTCCGGATCTTTAGCTATGGCCAGAATGGCGCTGTATATATCGTCCAATACATCGGACAGGACAATGGAGTGCCAGGCTCTGAGAGCAAATTTTACTCCAAATCCCGCATAGGAGTTTTCGGAGGTAAGGGACAGCATGGTTATCCTGTCCAGCCTCTTTTTCCTCACTATTTCACGCATCATGATATTGTACTGCCCAAAGCGGCATGGGCCTGAGGTTTCCGGCATGAAATTCACCAGTATATCCTCACCGTTCCATTCTTCCTCCACATAGCGTATCAGGCTGCCCGCTGTAAGAAGAAGGGGCAGACATTCCTTACAGGATGCCACAGTCCTTCCCAAAGCCAGCTCCTTTTCGTTGGCAGGGGGAAGTGCCACTGTCTTAACTCCAACATATTCCAGTGTGGCTGCCAGCATCCTTGCACCGATCTCGCCCATGGAAGGAACCAAAACCTTCACCTTGGGATGGTCAAGCGGATACTTGGAGCCATCAGGAAGCACCACCGCTATCTTCCCGGCCACTGTTTCCAGGCGGGCGGTCTGGAAAGGCTCCTCTTCGGAACTGATCTGTATACCCCGGCGGATCATATCGTCATAGCGTTTTACCACGTCGATGAAGGCCTCTATCCGGGTATCCACGCCGGCGTCAGCGGTATGAGAATCAAGTTCTAAGGTGAGGGATGGCTTTTGTCCCATGACATCTCTGAAGTAGCTGATCAAAAAAGAATCGGGTCCACAGCTGAAATTAGTGATATAGGCTCCGAAAAGCCTTTCATGACCTCTCACAAACCGGGCAGCCTTAAGGATCAGCTGTCCCGAAGCCCAATACATGTTATCCTGTGCGTTTTCGGACTCTAAAGGCAGGAAATCCATAGGAATGACCCTGTAGCCCCGGGATGCAAATTTTTTGGGTATCCCCATATTCCCCATTCTCGAAAAGGCGTTATATGGACGGCCAAAAAGAACCACAGAAAATCCCTCGGAGGATGCTTCAATCTCCTCCAGAACGCGCTTTCCTGCTTCCCTGCAGGCCTCATGGAAAGCCCGCTGAGCTTTTAGCCCGGCCTCAAAGGCCAACCGGATCTCACGATCGTTGTGGCCAAGCCTGCGACCCATCTCCATAAAATCGGGTTCTGCCGCTTCATAGCCCTTTGTCATGTCCAGAACAGGACTTAAAACATCCAGTTCTGACAGCTCAGGAAAAGCGGCCTTCAATGTGTAGGGTTCCGATTGTACAAATGGGCAGGACACCCGTACATCGTCACCGCCGGGAACGGGAAATGCCTTGATATGGGGCAGGAAGACCGCATCGGGTTTCTTGTCAAGCAGCGTCTTCAATGTGCCATGGGCCTGCTCCACAGGCCAGCAAAAGGCCGCTCCCTCCATCAGGCATCCTTCGGGATCCGTTCCATCAGGCAGCACAAGCTCATAGCCAAGGGTCCTGAAAAAGCCCTCATACAATGGAAGGAGGGTATTGGTCATCAGCGAGAGGTTTATCCCTATGCGCTTTCCATTGGGTTTTACGGCTTCTGGCACAAAACGGCCTGCAGTCTCAAACAACAGCTTTTCCCTGAGAGCCACAAGATCCAGGGAGGCCACATCCACATCCTTATTACGGCTTATTATATTGTAATATTTGTTGCAGACCCCACCGAAGGGATATACCTTGCCGTCCATCCGGATACGGCTGATGGTGCACTTCCGGTCACACTTCTCCCTGCCCCCGGCACAAACAAATGGCTCCTCATATACAACTTCCCGCTCCGCCAGGGTCTTAAGGTCAAAGCTTTGGGTGGGAACCTGTCCAAGCTCCTGCTGCGACAGGGTCTCCAGAGCCACTCCATAGGCTCCCATGAGCCCGGGTTCCGGAGGCACCACGATCTCCCGGCCGGTGAGGGATGCCATTGCCACCGGTACCGCCTTGTTGTAGCAAACGCCGCCCTGCATGAAAACCTTTGCACCCACCGGACGATTCCCCTTAACCCGGTTTAGATAGTTCATGCATATGGAATATACCAGCCCGGCTGCTATATTTGCCTTGGTTATGCCGCTCTGAATGGCAGTCTTTATATCACTGCCTATGAAGGCTGCACACTGGTCGCTGAAGTTTGGCGGGCCATCCCCCTCCATGGCCAGATCTCCTATATCCTCAACCTTCAAATTCAGGGATTCTAAGGCAGATTCCTCCAAAAAAGACCCGGTTCCCGCCGAGCAGGCCTCGTTCATGGCATAATCCGAGGCCACGCCATTGGTCAGATATGTGTATTTGGCATCCTGACCCCCAATCTCAAAAATGGTATCCACATCCGGATCGAAATGAGCCGCAGCCCTGGCATGGGCGATGATCTCGTTTATAACTGCGGGGGTAAGGGCGTGAAGCCCCGCAATCTGCCGGCCTGAGCCGGTCACTCCAAGACCCGTTATGTTGATGGGGACATCTATCTGGGATGCAATACCTTCATAGCATTTCCGGGATGCGCCCACAGGATCGCCATTGGTTCTGAGATAAATACCCGCAAGGATGGCCCTGTCACTTCGCCGCACAAGAACTGCCTTGGTTGTGGTTGACCCCACATCAAGACCCAGGATGCAGTCGTCACCATCTCTAGCCTTGTCCCGTATGGGTTCCATAAATCTGACCCTGGAAAGGGCATCCTTAAGGGGAAGGTGTCTGGAGAAATCCTGTTCCCCTTCCACAAACAGATCATCGGCCTTTGGTACGGGCTTTGTCTCATGGGACAGAGCCCATATAGCCGCTCCTAACGCCTCGAAACACCGGCTGTGTTCAGGGATGACAATATCGAAGCCTTCATCTTCCAAAAACCTTACCATAATATGATTGGAGGCGCTTCCGCCAACCAGAAGAACAGATCCCTGATCCTCGCTCTTTAGAAGCTCGCTGATCTTTCCCGCCATCATCTTGCAGAGCCCTGATACCACCCGGGATTTGGGCGCTCCCTTGTTAAGAGCGTGGGTGCAGTCGCTCTTGCAAAAAACGCTGCATCTTCCGGCCACCTTGTATGGATTTGAGCCATCGGCAATATTCATTGCATCTTCAACAGAAAGATCCATCCTCTTGAGTTGCTGGAGAAAGAATTCACCGGTACCCGAGGCACACTTGTTTCCGCTGCGCACCTCAATAACCCGACCCTTCTCATCCAGTTTATATACCATTAAGGTCTCTCCGCCCGCACTTACCAGGGTCCCAGCCTTTTCCCCGGTGGTCTGTGACCACCACCAATAGGCCGCCTCCAAAGCCTCAGGTTCCGGTATGCCCGTGGCATTAACCAGATTCCTCAGCTTGCGCCCCGTAACAACCACCCTGTCCGGGAGGTTGTTAAACCCTCCGGAGAATAGTTCGGAAAGTATTTTTCTGGGATTCCCCTCGTGGGAGATGGATCGTGTCCCCTCTATCTTGATAGTACCCTCGCTAAGACTGATCTCTGCAATGGTTACAGTAGATGCTCCAACGCATATTCCCGCTGTTTTCATGGCCGACTCCTTACTGGATTCAATTTAAAAGATAGTATAGAATCAAGTTTTCAAAACTATGGATGTAATAAGGGGGCAACCCTGCTATCAGAACTGCCCCCGCCCTTTATATTTAACTGGTTTCATTCATCAGCTCCGTATTTGAGACCTTATCCACTCGCATGTCCTGCTTAAAAGCTGTATCCGGAGCCCCTGGCAATATCGTTGCTGCGCAGCATATCCAGATTGTCAAGCACCTTTCCAGTGCCCAATGCCACGGCTGAAACAGCATCGTCAGCAATGATGACATCGATGCCGGTCTTGTGCTGCAACAGCTTGTCCAGTCCATAAACAAGGCTTCCGCCGCCCGTCATTACAATACCTCTGTCACTTATATCTGCAGCCAACTCGGGAGGAGTTCTCTCCAACACCGAATGAACAGCCTCAACAACACTGGATACCGGCTCTTCCAATGCATCCATAAGCTCTGTGGATGTCACTGTTATGGTCTTGGGAAGGCCAGAGACAAGGTTCCTTCCCCTAATATCCATGGAAACCTCCTGGGGTCTGGGGAAAACCGTGCCTATGCTGACCTTCAGATCCTCGGCGGTTCTCTCACCGATCATTATGTTGTGCTTCTTTCTCATATATCTAACAATGGCTTCGTCAAACTTATCGCCTGCTACCTTGATGGATGTGCTTACAACCGTACCGCCAAGAGAAATGACAGCAATATCAGTAGTTCCGCCGCCAACATCCACCACCATGCTTCCGCAGGCCTTGGTGATATCAATTCCTGCTCCAATGGCTGCTGCAATGGGCTCCTCTATCAGATAGGTCTTTCTGGCACCGGCCTGAACGGCGGCATCCTCAACTGCTCTTTTTTCAACCTCGGTGACACCGGAGGGCACGCAGATCATGACACGGGGCTTGAAGAGCCTGAAAAAGCTGGATGCTGTTACCTTGTTCAGGAAGTACTTCAGCATTCTTTCTGTTACATGGTAATCCGAGATAACACCATCACGAAGAGGGCGGCATGCCACAATGTTGCCCGGCGTTCTGCCCAGCATTCGACGTGCTTCCTCTCCTACCGCCAGTATCCTGTCGGTGTTTTTGTCGATGGCGACAACCGAAGGCTCACGAAGAACAATGCCCTTACCCTTGATATAAATCAGTACCGAAGCGGTTCCCAGATCTATCCCAATGTCCAATCCAAGGCCCAAGACTTACAACCCCTTTTCACTTACTAATACTCATAAACATCTTAACAATATACGGGAATGATTACAAGTATGAATTTAAGCAATATAAGGCCTTTCAGGGGGTTTTGAGTCCCGCTGAAAAGCCCATGAAAAGCGAAAAACCGGTCTTATCCGGTTTTTCAACTTTATATTACATTTTTTGTTTCAACTATATAATATTTATAAACTCACTCCACCCTGCTCTGTCTGAGGGAAAGCAGTTCCGGGAAGTATTCCTTGGCCAGTTGCTCCATCTCCGCATCGCCTAGTGCAGTGGTTCTCCCGTTTTCATATTCGCTGTCTATCCATGCCTTGATCCTGGCCACCTTTTCGTCCCTCTTATCGATGGCTTTGTCCCCCTTGAGCATGAAATAGTTGTTGAGCCATGCTGCCACACCGGCTAGCCCTGAATGCTTATCCACTACCACAACAGGAGGCCTTCCCAGGATCTTGGTGGTGTCGAATATGTTATAGATCTCCTCATCCTTCAAAAGCCCGTCGGCATGGATGCCTGCCCTTGTGGCATTGAAAGCCCGGCCTACAAAGGGAGTTCTGGGCGGAATCTCGTAATTCAGCTCATTTTCAAAGAACTCAGCAATCTCGGTGATGACCCTAAGATCCATGCCTCCCGAATCACCCCTGAGCTGGACATACTCCATTACCATGGCCTCCAGCGGTGTGTTTCCGGTTCTTTCGCCGATACCCAGAAGGGAGGTGTTCACATTGGCAGCCCCGTAGAGCCATGCAGTGGTGGAGTTGGTCACTGCCCGATAGAAATCGTTGTGGCCATGCCATTCAAGCCATTCGGAGGGCAGTTCCCCGTAGTTGACCAGTCCATAGATGATCTGGGGCACGCTTCTGGGAAGTGCCACGCCGGGTATGCTGACTCCAAGGCCAAGGGTATCGCAGGCTCTCACCTTCACAGGCATCTTGGCCTGCTTCGACAATTCCATGAGTTTGTTGACAAAGGGCAGCACGAAGCCATAGAAATCGGCCCGGGTGATGTCCTCGAAATGGCATCGCGGAACAATTCCCGCCTCCAGAGCCGAGGAGATAATGCCCAAATACTGCTCCATGGCCTGAACCCTGTCCTTCTTCAGCTTCTTGAATATATGGTAATCCGAACAGGAAACAAGGATCCCCGTCTCCTTGATCCCCATATCCTTCACCAGCTGAAAGTCTTCCTTCTTAGCCCTTATCCATGCGGTGATCTGGGGAAAATCGTAGCCTTTTTCCATGCATTTTTCCACGGCTTCCCTGTCCACCTTTGAGTACAGGAAGAACTCGCTCTGCTTTATAATACCGCTCCCGTTGTCCAGCTTGTGAAGAAGATCAAAGAGTTTGCTGATCTCCTCCACAGTGTAGGGAGAACGTGACTGCTGTCCATCCCTGAATGTGGTATCGGTGATGTATAGCTTTTCAGGAATATTCATGGGTACGATTCTGTGGTTGAATACCAGCCTTGGTACTTCATTGTAAGGGTAGATGTTGCGAAATAGATTCGGGTCCTTCACATCTCTGAACTGGAACTCTATCTCCATCATCTTGCTTTTCTGATTGAATTTTACGTTCATGCGCACCCCTCCGTTTATCTAATTTCATTCTGTATTGAAAACCTCTTTCCTTGCCAATTTCTGAATTCTGCCTTATCGCTTCCGATATAGAGAATGTAATTTGGAAGGATGGGTGTTTTCCCTAGTCCCTTAGGTCCGTTCACGATATATGTAGGAATTGCCATTCCTGATGTTCTTCCCCTTAAGGATTCCATGATCTCAAGCCCTTCTTCCACCCGCACCCAGAAGTGGAAAGTTCCCTTAACTGTCTTGGGATGGAAGATGTAATATGGCTTCACCCGTACGGTGAGAAGCGCCTGATTAAGCTTACGAACCACATACTTGTCGTTGTTGAC
>LFSK01000170.1 GCA_001512555.1 Clostridiaceae bacterium DTU059
AATAAGAAGGAGGATAAAATACTCTTATGAGCTGTGATAAACCCCGGAACAAAATGGGGCTTACCGAGGAAGAGTTTCTGGCTCAATATGATTCCGGAAATTATGAAAGGCCTTCAGTAACCGTAGACATGCTCATATTCACGGTAACCGATGTGGAGAGCGATAATTACAGAAAACTTCCGGAGAAAGCGCTGAAGCTGCTTCTGATCAAGAGAGGCGACCATCCCTGTATTGGACAATGGGCTCTTCCGGGCGGGTTTGTGAATATGGACGAGAGCCTGGAGGAGGCTGCCTACCGTGAGTTGAAAGAGGAGACCGGCGTGGATAAGGTTTATCTTGAGCAGCTGTATACCTGGGGCGATCCGGACAGGGATCCCAGAACCCGGGTGATAAGCACCTCTTACCTCTCACTGACCGACAGCTCCGGCCTTGATATCAAAGCTAGTGACGACGCCGATGATGCCCGGTGGTTTACGGTAACCTACAGGGTGTTTAAGGAACAAAAGACCATGGATGGTGAGAACAAGACCTTTGAACGTTTCAGCAGGCTGACCCTTCAGCATGAAAATGAGACCCTGTCAGCAGTGCTTAAGCATACCTTGAAAACTGAAGGAAGACTGAGTCGTTGGGAGACCTCCATCGAGGATCCGGGAGGGATTGCCTTCGACCATGCCAGGATCATCGCGTATGGCATAGAACGGCTCAGAAACAAGATCGAGTATACAGATATTGCCTTTAGTCTGATGCCGCGTTATTTTACCCTGACTGAGCTCCAGCAGGTGTACGAGGTAATCCTGGATAAGGAGCTTCTTAAAGCCAACTTCAGAAGAAAAATAGCTAACAGGGTTGAGGAAACCAATCGCTACAAAAAGGATGCCGGCCACAGGCCGTCCAAGCTGTATACCTATCGCCAGGAATTCTGATTATGTCAGATGGCAGGGAAAGGAGAGATGATATCATGAAGATCACAGACAGGGAGAAGTTTCTGGAGAAAAGCATTAATGTTCTGGCTCAGATACATGACCAGCTGTGCAGCTTATCTCCTCTGAAAAGCTCGGAACTTAAGCCTGAAAACACAGCGCTTGTGGTTGTTGACATGATTAATGGCTTTGTCCGTGAAGGGGCGCTGAAAAGCGAATATGCCGAAAGAATTATTCCCGAAATCTCCAGGCTTATGAAACTATGCCGGGCAAAGGGGATTCCCATCATTGCATTTGCAGACACCCATACCCAGGCATCCCCTGAGTTCGATGCCTATCCTATCCATTGTCTGGCTGGTTCATCCGAGAGCGAGGTGGTGGATGAACTGAAGGCATCGGCAGAGTTCAGGCTGATACCTAAGAACTCTACCAATGGATTCCTTGAACCGGAACTCCGGAATTGGCTGTCGGAAAACCCAGGTGTTGACCAGTTCGTAATTGTTGGTGTCTGCACCGATATTTGCGTCCAGCAGTTCGCAGTAACCCTCAGAACCTGGTTCAACAGGCAGGACAAAAGATCACGGGTTATCGTACCGATGAACGCTGTGGACACGTATGAATTAGGATTACATAGCCGTGACCTGATGAATTGTATGGCTCTATATGGTATGCTAGGTAATGGCGTTGAGGTTGTTGAAAAAATAGCCGACTGATTTAGAAAGAAAAGAGGCGCTTATTATGGATAGAATGCTGGATAGTACTAATCTAACCATGCTCACCGATTTTTATGAACTCACCATGGCCAATGGATATTTCCAAAACGGGCTTGGGGATAAAACGGCTGTCTTCGACATGTTTTTCAGAAAGGTGCCGGACAATGGCGGCTTTGCCATAATGGCGGGAGTGGAGCAGCTGATCTCTTACCTGAACAATCTTAAATTCAAGGATGAAGATATTGCCTTTTTGCGGGATAAGGGTTTTGGTGAAGAGTTTCTGGAGTATCTTAAGAACTTCAAGTTTTGCTGTGACGTTTGGGCAATACCCGAGGGAACGCCCATATTCCCCAATGAGCCCATAGTGACGGTCAAAGGTCCTGTGATCCAGGCACAGCTTGTTGAAACCATGATACTTTTGACCATCAATCATCAGTCGCTTATTGCCACCAAGGCCAACCGGATTGTACGGGCTGCAAAGGGACGTCCGGTGATGGAGTTTGGTTCCAGAAGAGCCCAGGGTTATGATGGTGCCATATATGGAGCCCGGGCTGCCTATATCGGGGGGTGTGTGGGAACGTCCTGCACCATTTCCGAGAGGGAGTTCAACATTCCTGCCCTGGGAACCATGGCTCATAGCTGGATTCAGATGTTTGACTCCGAACTGGAGGCTTTCAAGGCCTATGCAAAGATATATCCCGATAACTGTACTCTCCTGGTGGATACCTATAATGTTTTAAAATCCGGTGTTCCCAATGCCATCCGCACATTCAATGAGGTGGTTGTACCCATGGGCTACAGGCCTAAGGGAATCCGCATTGATTCAGGAGATATCACCTACCTGTCAAGGGTAGCCAGAAAAATGCTGGATGAGGCCGGTTTCCCGGACTGCAAGATTGTGGCCTCAAATGCCCTTGATGAATACATCATCCATGACATCCTGGTTCAGGGGGCAGAGGTGGATCAGTTTGGGGTTGGAGAGCGTCTGATAACATCGCGATCTGAGCCAGTTTTTGGCGGGGTATATAAACTTGCGGCTTTAGTGGAAGGGGACAGGATCATACCAAAAATAAAGCTGAGTGAGAACGTAGGTAAGATAACAAATCCCGGATTCAAGCAGGTTTGGCGTCTGTACGACAGGGAAAGCGGCAAAGCACTTGCCGATGTTTTGACCCATCACGATGAGGTTATTGATGATACCGCACCCTATGAAATATTTGATCCGGACTTTACCTGGAAGCGTAAAACCCTCGTAAATTTCCGGGCCAGGAAGCTGTTGACGCCCATTTTTGTAAAGGGAGAATGCGTATACGAGAGCCCAACCCTTGATGCTATCCGAAATTATTGCATGGAGCAGGTGGACACTCTGTGGGATGAAGTGAAGCGATTTGAAAATCCCCATAAGTATTATGTGGATCTGTCCAAACCCCTGTGGGACACCAAAGACAGGCTGCTTTCAGAGTATTCAGTCGGCAGATCCTGATGGTGGGGTAGCTTATCTTATGGCTTTTTTATGGCGGAAAGCAAATAAACGGACAGGAGTGTCTTATATGAAAACTGTTATTATCTATGCAACAAAGCACGGGTGCAGCGAGAAATGTGCAAAATGGCTCTCCGGAAAACTCTCCGGAAGGGTTGATCTTCATAACCTGAAGATGGGCGACAATGTGGATTTGGCTCAATACGACCGCGTCATTCTGGGAGGATCAATCTATGCGGGCAGGATGTTGAAGGAAGTCACCGCCTTTTGTCAAAACAGGCTGGATCAGCTCAAAGAAAAACGGCTCGGGCTTTTTACCTGCGGTATGAATCAGAAGGAAGCCGAGGCACAGTTAAAAGCAGCCTACCCGGAGGAACTTCTCAACAGGGCGGCAGTGGCCGACTGTTTTGGCGGAGAGTACAATCTCAAAGAGATGAACTTTTTTGAAAGGACCATTGTCAAAATGGTGGCCAGAATGGAGGCTAAGGAAAACAATAGTGAGCCGCCGGATCTGAGCCGTAGTTTCAGCACGGTTTCGGAAGAAAAAATGGATCGGTTTGCACAAAAAATGGGTTAAACTCGCCCCTTCCGGCGGAAAATCTGTAGCTGCAAAGGTTTACAGCCGTTGTGCAGTGGTATTATAACTTCTGAGGGTATCGTAATTAGACTGTTGCGGCTTTATGCGGTGGTTATACCGTGTTGAAGGTACCCAATGGTAGGAGGGAATCTATGGATCTAAGCTTTAGTAACCTGCTTTTTGCTTTTGGATTGACCCTTTTTGCAGGGCTGTCCACGGGCATAGGAAGTGCCCTGGGGTTCTTTGCTAAAAGAACCAATACCCGCTTCCTGTCGGTAGCCCTTGGCTTTTCTGCCGGTGTCATGATTTATGTGTCCATGACAGAGATCTTTACAAAGGCAAAGGAGTCCCTGGTTGGGGCGTTGGGGGAAAAGGCAGGATCCTGGGCAACCGTAGCCGCCTTCTTCGGCGGGATACTTGTGATTGCTGTGATAGACAAAGTGGTTCCCTCGGTTGAAAACCCTCACGAGTGCCGCATGATTGAAGACCTCGATCCTGCCGCGAGGCAAAAGTGTCAGGGAAATCTGATGAGACTGGGCACGTTTACTGCTTTGGCCATAGCCATTCATAACTTCCCGGAGGGTCTTGCAACCTTTACCTCAGCCATTAAGGATCCTACCCTTGGTATTGCCATAGCTGTTGCTGTTGCCATTCACAATATTCCTGAGGGAATAGCGGTTTCAGTGCCAATCTATTATGCTACGGGGGACAGAAAAAAAGCCTTTACCCTTTCATTTCTCTCGGGCTTGTCCGAGCCGGTGGGTGCCATCATAGGCTATCTGATTCTGCACCGGTTCTTTAATGATGTGGTCTACGGTGTTCTCTTCGCCAGTGTTGCCGGCATAATGGTCTTTATTTCTCTGGACGAGCTTCTGCCCACAGCCCGGGAATATGGAGAAGCCCATCTTTCCATCTATGGAATGGTGGCAGGTATGCTTGTAATGGCTGTTAGCCTGCTGTTATTCATCTAGCATGAATCTCATTGACAAGATAAAAATTCGGCTATGAACCGGCAGCCCG
>LFSK01000201.1 GCA_001512555.1 Clostridiaceae bacterium DTU059
ACATCAATTTCTGTTAGCGGAAAAGAACATTCTGGATCAGTGTCTGCTTTCATTATGGAGGCAATTATCTATGGCGATGACCAAGGTGCTGAAGAACGCGGCGTTATTGGGGTCATGAACCACCAGTTCATAGCTGTCTCCAAAGCTAAACCATTTTTTATGGATCTCACCAACAGGGATTCCATCGTTGAAGATGGTAAAATCCATGCCAAACAGATTGCCTTCCATTGTGTAATCCCCGTATTGACTTTGAATGGCAAGGCGGGGCTTAAAAAATGAGAATTCCTTTTTCACTATGGCACAGAGAATATCCCCGGCGAAAATATGGTATTCGGGAAGGAACCGGAAAAGCTTCTGCTGAATAAAATATAATTCCTGCCCCGTCATATCGAATACATGAATTTTGGCTCCCAGGGAGAATATCCGTCCCTGAACAGCAAATGCAGGCTGCTGCATTTCGTTGAATACATAATACTTGTCCCCAAGGGAAAAAACCTTTTGCTTTATATAGAGTTTCATTTCTTTCCTCCGGAAAAATCAATCCTATATGATTCTACCACGTTGCTCTTCAAATATGAAAGATAATCATCAATTCGGCTGATAAATATATCCCCCTATGGAAGGCCGTTATGGTATAATGGAACTGTTTTTATGCGGATGGTGTGATGCTATGTCCGTTTACAACGTTTCTTGCCGAACCATTCATAGCTAGGGTTTGGCTGCGGCGAATAGGTGCAGCACCATGCCGGTAAGACTAGCAATGAATCTTTATAAACAAGATGAGAAAAAAGACAGAGGTGTGTTTAATGGCCGATGAACCCATTTTTGAAGGTGCACCGGGAGAAAAAATTGAAGATAACAGGAGCCGCCTGGCTATATTTTTCGGGGTGTTATACAGGAAATTCTGGAAACTGATAACCGTCAACCTTATGTTTTTGGTGTTTAATATCCCCGCCATTATTATCTCGTACTTTTTGAGTGTATATCTGGTGGCCTTGTTCATTCCTGAAGCAGCCAACATTCCGATTACTGAATTCAGCATGCTGGTGTTTGACAGCGGCTTTCCTACAGCCATGTTCTTTATGGCGATTCCTATTATCACAGTTGGTCCTGCCCAGGCAGGGTTGACCTATTTGCTGCGGTGTTATTCCTATGAGAGACCCACTTTCAACTGGTCGGACTTTAAGGACAAGATGAAAGAAAATATGAAACAGGGCATCATAGTAAGCCTGATCAACCTTTTTATACTAATCTTTCTGCTCTTTGATTTGTACCTGTATCCGAAGGTGACAGATGGAGGTGTGCTGTTCTCTATTGCCAATGGACTTATCATTATGGTATTTATTTTGTTCGTGATGGCATCCTTGTACATCTATCCAATGATGGTTACCTATGAACTGAGAATCAGGGATTTATACAAGAATGCCATTCTGTTCGCTCTTGCACGTTTTGTACCCAATCTTGTGATTTTAGCCCTGTGTTTCCTGGTGATCATCGGTCCTACCCTGATATTTCTCTTAACTGCTAATGGAATAGTTCTGATGGTTACCTATGTATTCTACCTCTTCCTTGGATTTACCCTGCCGGGGCTCATCATCAATTTCCTGATCAATCCTGTTATGGACAAATACCTCAACAGGAAGGTATAGGGGATGTACGCAGGTTAAAGCAGAAGGCTGCCTATTATCGGCAGCCTTTTATAGTCATTTCATCTTCAAGAATTAAAAATATCCTGCATCCTGTATAGGCCAGGCTCTTTTTTGTGCAGGAAGGTTGCAGCCTTAAGGGCTCCTTCAGCTAACAAACCTTTGGACAGGGCGGTATGCTTGATTTCCAACAATTCATCATTGCCTGCAAACAGTACGGTATGCTCGCCTGTGATGGTGCCTCCCCGGATGGCGTGGAGACCTATCTCGTCCCTGGTGCGCTTCTGGTTGCTGGAATGCCTGTCGTAAACATACTTCATATGGTTAGGGGAAATAGCTGCGTTTATGGCATCCGCGATGGCAAGGGCAGTGCCGCTGGGTGCATCCACCTTCTGATTATGATGCTTCTCAATTATCTCAATATCGAAGGATCCATACAGGGTTTTAACGGCCATCCTTACCAACTGGATCAAAAGATTTATACCAAGCGACATATTGGCAGAAAGGAGGACAGGTATTTCAGAAGCAGCCTTTTCAATCCTATTTTTTTGCTCTTCAGAAAAACCGGTGGTGGCTATGACAATGGGAAGTTTTTTTTCCAGCGCATAGCTCAGTATGCTGTCCAGAGCGTTGGGGTGCGAAAAATCAACGATCAGGTCTATTCTCTCCTTGATGTCGGACGTGTTGGTATATACCGGGAACGGGGCGCTCTCATTTGGTGAGACGTCCAAACCGGCGACAATAGCGAGATCGTTACGAAATCTGGCGCATTGGGCAATATTCTGACCCATTTTTCCGTTGCAGCCATTCAGCAGTATATTTATCATTTTATCAACCTCCGGCTATAAATCAGATAAGATAAGAGTCAAGTCAGTTAAATCAGTCCGTATTCAATCATTGCCTTCTTCAGTATTTCCATACCCTGCTGGCTTATGTCCACAAGGGGCATACGGCAGCGTCCAACGTCCATTCCCATCAGGTTCATGGCCGCCTTCACAGGGATGGGGTTTGTCTCACAGAACAATGCCTTGACCAACGGTTCAAGCCTGATCTGCATCCTTCTGCTGGTCTCGAGGTCTCCGTCCATAAAGGACTTAACGAGCTTGTGCATGTCGGCCGGAATGATATTGGCCGCCACAGAGATAACACCCTTGCCACCAAGAGCCAGTAAGGGGAGAACATTGCCATCCTCACCTGAGTACTGGATCAGTTCATCGCCACAGAGCCAGGCAGTTTCAGCGACCTGCATCAGGTTGCATTCCTTCACTGCCACAATATTATTTATCTCGGAAAGGCGCTTTAAGGTTGCAGGATTGATATTCAAATTGGTTCTTGATGGTACATTGTAGAGAACGACAGGGATGTCTATGCTCTCAGCAATGGCCTTAAAATGCTGGTACAGGCCTTCCTGGGTAGTCTTGTTGTAGTAGGGGGTAACGGTCAGAATTGAGCCGGCTCCTATGCTTTCACAGTATTGGCTCAGCTTGATGGCATGGCGGGTATCATTGCTACCGGCTCCCATCATGATATGTACGCGGTTTTTGATGCGATCGGCGGCAAAGCGCAGAACCTCCATATGCTCCTCATCCGGCATGGTTGAAGCCTCGCCTGTGGTCCCGCAAATCAGTATGGCATCAGTTCCTTCTTTAATCTGCCATTCAATCAGTTCCTCAAGTTTTTCATAATTGACCCCGTTTTCGGTAAACGGTGTGACAAGTGCTACACAAGACCCAATAAATAATGGCTTTTTCATAAGAAGCACTCCTTTCCTTCGCAATAGTCAGAGATAAAAAAAGCTGTCGTTAAGTTAACGGCAGCATATACCTTTGCATAGCAAGAATATATTGTTCTACCGATAGCTCTCCACTGTAAAGACCAGCGACAGTTACAGGGCTGTTAACCGTGTAACCAGGCAGCAGATTGGACGGAATCATACTCCTTCGGCAATTTCTCCTTTCCACCGGGATCATCAGACCCGCCGCCCTCTCCCGGATTACTCATAGAAAATGCTCCTCTATCTATAGATTATATTCAGTTTAATCATTTCATTCCATACCCCTGTGCAAGATTTAAATTAAAAAAGACGATCCGCCACAGGGTTCTGCGTAAGGTTATCGTAAATATTATCACGATTTGGACACATTGTCAAAGAGCATTTTATTATGATATAGTTAAGGGGATGAATGGCTGGAAACCGGAGGTAATAAAGTGTCTCCAAAAAAGGTACAAAAGAAATCAAAGAGAACTGGAAAAGCAACATCCAAGAAGAAGACCAATTCAAACAAAAGCCGGCTGAAAGCTGAAGTCGCCGGGCTTCTTATCGCTGTTACCGGTATTATCATGATGCTCAGTATTTATTTTGACGGTGCCGCCGGGCCTTTGGGCGAACTCATAGGCAGATTGACGGGCGGCCTTTTTGGCTTGTTGGGATATATTATTCCCTTAATTACTTTTATATATGGGATCATGACGATATTCAAACCAAGGACAGTTTCTAGGTCAAGGAAAACCACTCTGATACTGATACTCACATCACTGATTTCAGCATTGCTCCAGGCCGGGCTTCATGAAGTCACCTTCTATCAGAATATGAATGTAGGCCAATATATCACAACATTCTACCATGAAGGAGTACGAGCCATCGGAAAGGGTGTGGATGGTTTTGTTGCTTCAGGCGGCGTGATCGGGGGTATTATTGGAGTTCCGCTGCTATTCGTATTCAAAAAACTGGGAACCATGATCATCCTCATCACCCTTGCCATCATATCTGCCATGCTCCTGACAAGGCTTTCTCTGGCAGATGCCGCCAAAAGTGTTGCCCGGGGAACGGCTGAAGCCGTCAACGGCGTGGTGGATGCGGTCAGGAAAAAGAGAAGCGACCGGGCTGTGGAAAGAAGTCTCCGTGAGATTACCAGCGAAACTGCCGCAACTGAAACCCGTCCTTCTACCCAAAGGCGTGCCAGAATATTGGATTTTCCGCTCCAGGAGGTCAGAGGAGAAGAGACCCCGGAGCCTCCTGAAGCTGAATTTATCCAGCAAGAGGATATGCCACTGGTGCTGGGAGATGATCTGGCAATGGGGCAGATTCCCGTTGAAACACCGGCCGAAATGCCTGTAGAGGACAGAAAGACGGTATCCCCACAAAAAACAGTTCAACAGGAAGATAAGCCTTTAGTGGATGAAACCGCTAGTGAAGCATGCCGTGAGCATAAGGGACAATATGTTTTTCCGCCGCTGGAGCTTCTGAGCAGATCCAGGGAGAGCGAAAAAAATATGAGGAGGCTTAAATCCAGCGCTGTCGATAATGCCAAAAAGCTTGAATACACTCTGGAAAGCTTCGGAATAGGGGCCAAGGTGGTCAATGTGTCCATTGGTCCGGCGTTTACACGTTATGAGCTGCAGCCGGCACCAGGCGTGAAGGTGAGCAGGATAGTGAACCTGACCGATGATATTGCTCTCAACCTTGCTGCCTCCGGTGTTCGTATAGAAGCCCCCATACCCGGAAAAGCGGCCATTGGCGTTGAGGTTCCCAATAAGGAAGTAGCCCCAATAAGCCTTCGAAGTGTACTTGAATCCCCGGAGTTCACCCAGCATGAATCCAGGCTGGCAGTAGCTCTGGGAAAGGATATTACCGGCGAGAATACCGTGGTGGATCTTGCAAAAATGCCACACATCCTGATAGCAGGAGCGACCGGCTCGGGTAAGAGTGTGTGCATCAACTCCATCATCATCAGTTTGCTATATAAAGCAACCCCTGATGATGTCCGCCTGCTCATGATCGACCCCAAAGTAGTGGAACTGGGTGTTTATAACGGCATTCCTCATTTGCTGATTCCCGTTGTGACCGATCCGAATAAAGCGGCTGGCGCCCTCAGATGGGCTGTCTCCGAAATGACAACCCGATACAAGCTATTTGCCGACCGTGGGGTTCGCGATATTTTGGGCTATAACGCTTCCATAGAGGAATCCGGTGAGGGAGAAAAGCTCCCGCAGATTGTTATCATTATAGACGAGCTTGCAGATCTTATGATGGTTGCTCCCCATGATGTGGAGGATTCCATATGCAGGCTGGCTCAAATGGCACGGGCAGCGGGCATGCATCTTGTGATAGCCACCCAGCGTCCTTCGGTGAATGTAATAACAGGGGTTATCAAGGCTAATATTCCTTCACGTATAGCCTTTGCCGTTTCCTCCCAGGTGGATTCCAGAACAATCCTGGATATGGCAGGAGCAGAAAAGCTGCTTGGCAAGGGGGACATGCTGTACTATCCGGTTGGTGTCCCAAAACCGATACGTGTAAAGGGTGCCTTTGTATCGGATAAAGAAGTAGAATTGACTGTGGATTTTGTCAAGAATCAGATGAAAGCTCTCTATGATGAAGAGATTATTGAAAACATAAATGATGATTCCAGCAGCAGTAAGGAAGATACCGATGACAGCACTGATGAGTTGCTTCCGCAGGCCATAGAGGCGGTTATTGATTGTGGTCAGGCGTCTGTTTCCTTTATTCAAAGGAAGTTCAAGGTAGGATACGCCAGAGCGGGAAGGATCATCGATCAGATGGCTGAAAGAAACATCATCAGCGGCTATGAGGGCAGCAAGCCCAGAAGGGTTCTGATCACAAGAGAGCGCTGGGAAGAAATGAAAATGAGTAGCCATTCGGAGGATGAGGTATGACCCCTTATGCAGGATTGTCCGGAGGGTATAATGTATTGCTCGCCTTTATGAATATCCTGATCCTGCTCTTGACAGCTTATATGGGATTGAGATTCATAAGGCGCACAACCATTTTGACCGCTGCGGTTTTTATGTTTCAGCTTTGTATCCTGACAGCGGGAGTACTGGCCTTTATTAACAAGACCTTCCTCGTGCCCGTTTTTGAGATGGCTTTAATTCTTTTGGGCATTGTTTTTCCATCGGTCTTTTTTGTGCATGACTATATCAGCATGAGGCGGAGGATAAAGGAGAGCGGCATCATCTCGCCCCTGGTTCAAAAGCCGGAAAAAGATGCTTACGCAGGAAAGTATGCTGGTTTTGTAGCAGAAGCCCTGGACTGGGGTGGTGAGGCACATACAGGCATGATTTCAGCCTCGCTTTCCATCAAGGACAAGCCCTTCAAAAAGCATTTCATGAATCAGATACGTGTAGCCCATAAACTCATTGAGCAGGGAAAACTGGAGGAAGCGCTGGCAAGCTACAGAACTTTGTCGGGAATTGCTTGTGATAATCCCTGTGTCGTCTATAACACAGCCTGGCTTTTAAGAAGGCTGGAAGAATATGAGGAATCCCTGAAATGGCACAAAAACACTCTTGACCTTTTAGGCAGCGAGGCAGTCTATGAAACCGGGGAAGCCATGGAAGATGAGAGCGGAGAAAGAGCTGCCTGGAATAAGAATGAGCTGTGTGCCATGACGTATTTCGGATGCGGCATGTGCTACTATGCCCTGAAAAAATACGAGTTGTCCATAATACACTTAAAAAAGGCCATAAAGTATGTGGGTGATATAAGGGAGGCCGATATCAATATTGCAAAGGCCTATCTTGCTTTGGAAAACCTTGAAGAGGCGGAAAATCATATCCGCAAGGCATTGGAGGAAAAGGATGATGTCAGGCTCCGGTATCTTATTGCCGGTATCTGTTATGAGAAGAACCGGGATATGGAGTGCAAATACCATCTTGAAAAGATCATCGAAAGCCAGTCTGACTTCATGGAGGCCTGGGATCTTCTCGGTAAGGTCTGCAGAAAAACCGGCGACTGGAAGGGAGCCGAAGTGGCTTACAGGAAGCTGATCCAAATCCTTCCTCAGGATGACGATGCCTACTATCGTCTGGGTTTTGCCCTGAGGCAGGAGGGAAAAACCGAGGAAGCCTTATCCAGCTTTAAATTGGCTGCTGATATCAATCCAAGGCATAGCAGGGCGCTCTACAGTATGGCTTCCATACTGGATGCTCAGGGCAAAAGCGATAAAGCCATTGAATGTCTGACCAAATCCCTGGACGGGGATGAAAAACTGGAAATGGCTTATAATCTGCTGGCGGATATCTATATCTCCAAAGACCGGATTTATGATGCGATTCATGTGTATGAGGAGGCTTCCGGCGAACATCCGGAGTCTTACCTCATCCAATATAATCTGGGCGTTACTCTGATGATGGTCAAGCATTTTGATGAAGCGGTTTCGGCCTTCAAACGGGCGCAGAAGATAACACCCGATGACCCGGCACTCTACTATAACTGGGCTTCTGCAGCCATAGCATTAAAGAACTATAGTGAAGCCGCAAGGCTTTACAAGGAAGGGCTGCGAATCAAGCCAGACGATGATGAGATACTATATGGCCTGGCCCGTATTTCCGCGCTTTCCGGAGATGTGGAGGCGGCCATTGCTTTTCTGTCCCAGTCTTTTCAGATCAATCCCGGATTGAAGCTGAGAGCCAAGGCGTCCCATGACTTCGCATCCTTAAGAACTGTCAAGGCTTTCAGGGAAATCACAAGCCTTCCAAAGAAAGAGAACTGATCGCACATTTCGTTTGCGGCATAATTTCCGGAAGCAGTGGGAGAGCGGTATTAGAATAATGTGAGAGGATGAAGAGTATGCCTATATTTGACATGCCCCTTGAAGAACTGAAAAAATATTACGGGATCAATCCCAAACCTGAGGACTTTGATGAGTATTGGGATGAAGCACTAAAAGAGATGAGGCAAACACCCCATAATCTGGAGCTGGTACCGGCAGAGTTCCAGACCGATTTTGCAGAATGTTTTCATCTGTATTTTGACGGTACCGGAGGATCCAGGATACATGCCAAGTATGTACGACCGGCGCACAGAAAAGGGAAATGCCCGGTTATCCTGCTCTTTCATGGATACTCGCTCGACTCAGGGGACTGGACCGACAAATTGAGCTATGCTGCCGCCGGATTCTGTGTGGCTGCACTGGACTGCCGCGGACAGGGAGGATTGTCCGAGGACTTGGGCCCCACAAAGGGTACCACCTTTAAATGCCATTTTATCAAAGGTCTTGACGGTGACCCCAAGGATCTGTTCTACAAGCATATGTTCCTGGATACCGCAAAGCTTGCTGATATCGTCCTGAGCTTTCCTGAGGTGGATGAGAACAGGGCAGGAGTTACCGGAGCTTCACAGGGCGGTGCCCTGACGGTTGCATGTGCCGCTCTTGAACCCAGGATAAAGAAGCTTGCCCCGGTATATCCCTTTTTAAGTGATTTCAAAAGGGTATGGGATATGGATCTGGATGTGGCGGCCTATGAGGAACTGAGATACTATTTCAGGCGTTTTGATCCCCTTCATGAAAGGGAGGATGAGATCTTTACCAGACTGGGATATATTGACATCCAGAATCTGGCTCCAAGGATCAAGGGTGAAACCCTGTGGACCGTGGGTCTTATGGATACAGTATGCCCGCCATCAACTCAGTTTGCGGCATATAACAAGATTGAGGCCAAAAAGGATATCCTGATTTATCCGGATTATGCCCACGAAAATATACGGGGGCTGGCGGATAAAATATTCAGCTTTTTTATGGATATATAATAGTAGTTAAGGATATACAAAAAAGATATGATTTCTTGACACCAAATTTAAAAATGTATACAATGATTGCATGATGGCATTCAATATTTTTACTGTTGAGCAGCCATTTCATGGTCCTTACTGCAAGGGTCTTACATGAAAGTGAAGCCAGCTTTTCTTTCATGCTGCAACATCTTTTGATGTTGCAGTTTTGCAGAATACCGATTTCACCCAGTCCTTCGCTGCAATCTTTGGCAGATTGGTGTCGGGATCCCGATCCGGGATCTGTATTGAAGTATGAAGTGAAATCTGTTTGCTTTATTGATGATGAATTCTGATGAAGAAAACAAAAGCAAAGGAGGTGAGTGAGATAGAGTTAGTTATAGGTCTGGTTATTGGAATAATTATTGCGATAATTGGTTCACTTATATCCTTCCGAAAGGGAGTTGAACATAGAAAACGTGTGGCGGAAGCCGAGATCGAAAGTGCTGAGAAAGAAAGCCAACGTTTGGTAAGTGAAGCTGAGAAAGTTGCAGAGAGAAAAAAGCGTGAGGCCCTGATTGAAGCTCGCGAGGAGATCCACAAAAGCAGAGTTGAACTGGAGAGGGAAGTCCGGGAACGCAGATCCGAGATTCAAAGAACCGAAAGACGTCTTCAGCAGAAGGACGAAACCCTCGAAAAGAAGATGGATATCCTGGAAAAGAAAGATGAAGCGCTGAACAGGCAGATTCAGGAGATCGAAGCCAAAAAGGCTGAAATCGATGAGATCTACCAGAAGCAGATAGAAAAGCTTGAGAGCCTTTCAGGTTTGACAGTGGATGAAGCCAAGCAATACCTGCTGAGCAGTATTGAAAGCGAAGTCAAACATGAAGCAGCCATCATGGTCAAGGACATAATAGAGCGCTCCAAGGATGAAGCCAACAAGAAGTCCAAGGAGGTTCTGGCCTGTGCCATTCAGAGGTGCGCTGCAGATCATGCCTCGGAGATAACCGTTTCGGTCGTGGCTCTGCCCAACGATGAGATGAAGGGCAGGATCATTGGCCGTGAGGGTCGCAACATCAGAACCCTGGAGACGCTTACAGGTATAGACCTGATTATCGACGATACACCTGAAGCCGTTATTTTATCCGGGTTTGATCCAATTCGCAGAGAGGTTGCGAGAATCGCACTTGAAAAGCTGATCATCGATGGAAGAATCCACCCGGCCCGTATCGAGGAAATGGTCGAGAAGGCCCGCAAGGAAGTGGAGAATACCATCCGTGAGGAAGGCGAACGCGCAACATTTGAGACCGGTGTCCTTGGCTTGAATCCTGAACTGATCAAGCTGTTGGGTAAACTGAAATATCGTACAAGTTATGGTCAGAATGTGCTCATGCACTCCATTGAGGTATCCCACCTGGCAGGTCTTATGGCAGCCGAACTGGGAGAAGATGTGACTCTTGCGAAGCGTGCAGGTCTTCTTCATGACATCGGAAAGGCTGTTGACCACGAGGTTGAAGGAACCCATGTGACCATCGGTGCCGATCTGTGCAGAAAGTACAAGGAATCGGAGGAAGTTGTTAATGCGGTCATGGCGCATCATGGAGATGTTGAAGCCACATCAGTTGTGGCGGTGCTGGTTCAGGCCGCAGATGCAGTGTCGGGTGCAAGACCCGGCGCAAGAAGAGAAACGCTGGAAACTTATGTAAAACGTTTGCAGAAGCTGGAGGAGATAGCCAGCTCATTCCCGGAGGTTGACAAGTCATTTGCTATACAAGCCGGAAGGGAAGTAAGGATTATGGTCAAACCAGAATTGGTCAACGACGATGGCATGATTATGGTCGCAAGGGATATTGTCAAGAAAATTGAGAACGAAATGGACTATCCGGGTCAGATCAAGGTTCATATCATCAGGGAAACCCGGGCAGTTGAATATGCAAAATAGCAGTTTGTCAGGAAGCGTGAATACGCTTCCTGACTTTTGATTCCACCGTTGCTGAAGGCCTTGGTCAAAATAGTTGCCAGATGCCTTACACGCCAGAAAGGAAGAAATCGTTGAAAGTCCTATTTGTAGGTGACATCTTTGGTGAAGCGGGACGGATAGCGCTAAGAATACAGGTTGAAAAAATCAGGAGCAAAGACAGGCCTGATTTTATCATTGTCAATGGTGAGAATGCGGCAGGTGGCAAGGGAATAACCTATAACACCGCACAGGATATCCTTTCCTGCGGTGTCGATGCCATAACCATGGGGAATCATACATGGGCACGCAAAGAGGTCATGAACATCATTGATTCGGGAATGAGCATCATTCGCCCGGCCAACTACCCCAGGGGGGTTCCGGGGAAGGGTAGGATTATTCTTGAAAACAATGGTTTCAGGCTGGGGCTGGTCAACCTGCTTGGTCGGGTCTATATGGATAATCATGTGGATTGTCCGTTTCAGGCCGCCGACAGGGAGATTCAGAACCTGAAGGGTCAGGCAGATGCCATCCTGATTGATTTCCATGCTGAGGCTACCAGTGAGAAAATAGCCATGGGGCATTATCTGGATGGACGTGCGGAATGTGTTGTGGGAACTCATACCCATGTACAGACAGCTGATGAACAGATCCTGGAAAAAGGAACAGCCTATATAACTGATGTGGGATTCACAGGACCCGCCGATGGGGTAATTGGGGTGAGCAGGGAGCAGATTATCAGAAAATTCATCTCTGGTCTGCCATCGCGATTTGAGCCCGCATCCGGAAGAGCCTTATTCAATGCCGTCATGGTCACGATTGATCCTAAGAGTAAAAAAGCAACGAACATACAGAGAATTGCAGATTTTATCAAGCTATGAAACGCATCTATTTATTTGTGGAGGTTGATCACAGATGGACATTTTGAAAGTCTCTTCAAGATCCAATCCCAATTCGGTGGCAGGAGCCATCGCGGGTATGGTTAGAGAAAAAGGTATTGCCGAAGTACAATCCATTGGAGCCGGCGCATTGAACCAGGCAGTAAAGGCTGTCGCCATAGCCAGAGGGTTTCTTGCACCCCTGGGAATTGAATTAGTATGCGTACCTGCATTTTCAGAAATCATAGTGGATGGAGAAGAGCGTACCGCAATGAAGCTCATTGTCAGTCCCCGAAGATGAAAGAACCGGGTAAGCCGGTAGAACTTCACGGCAAATGGCCGGCTTATCCTCTTGATAAAAAGATAAAGTATAGATTAGCTGATGAAGGAGATAGAGTATGAGCTACAAAGAGACGTACAACTATTGGCTGAATAATCCGTACTTTGATGATGAAACAAAAAAAGAGCTAATAGCTATCAGTGGTAATGAGAAAGAGATTGAAGACAGGTTTTATAAGGTGCTTGAATTCGGTACAGGCGGAATGCGCGGTCTCATAGGAGCCGGCACCAACCGTATAAACAAGTACATTATCAGGAAAGCAGCCCAGGGACTTGCCAATACCATTGCCAAACAGCCCGGGGAGAAAGAGAAAGGCATTGCCATCGCCTATGACAGCCGTCGGTTCTCAAGGGAATTCGCTTTGGAATCGGCTTTGGTTTTCGCTGCAAATGGTATCAAAGCCTATCTGTTTGACAGCCTGCGCCCAACACCTGAGCTTTCCTTCGCGGTGAGGTTCTTAGGATGTGCCGCCGGTGTGGTCATCACCGCAAGCCACAATCCAAAGGAATACAACGGGTTTAAGGCCTATGGAAGTGATGGGGGGCAGCTTCCGCCCAGTGAAAGCGATAAGGTTATACAAGAGGTTAATGCTATTTCAGACATAGCCTCCATTCCCTTCATGGAAGAGAAAGAGGCAAAAGAGAAGGGGCTTTTGGAGCTCATCGGTCAAAAGATTGATGATGCATACATGGAAGCGCTGAAGAAGGTAAGTGTCAATCCTGAGATCTGCCGTGAGATAGGAAAGACCGCCAAACTGGTTTATACACCCCTCCACGGTTCAGGAAGTGTCCCGGTATTAAGAATTCTTGATGAGATCGGGTTTGAACAGGTTACGGTTGTGAAGGAACAAAAGGATCCCGATCCTGAATTCTCAACCGTCAAATACCCCAATCCCGAGGACAGATCCGCCTTTGAGCTTGCCATGGATATCGCTGCCAGGGAGGATGTGGACCTGATCATAGGAACAGATCCGGATGCGGATAGAGCAGGCGTTGTTATACGAAATGAGAAGGGTGAGTATGTGATTCTTACAGGTAATCAGATAGGATGCCTGCTTCTGGAATACATCCTCTCCCAGAAACAGAAGCTCAATGATCTTCCCGGGAACGCTTTTGCGGCAACTACCATTGTATCCAGCGATCTGGCTGAAAGAATCTGCCGTCATTACGGTGTGGAGCTTGTTACGGTTCTTACCGGATTCAAGTTTATCGGAGAGCAAATCCGGCTTTTGGACGATTCCGGCAAGAAGAAATTTATGTTTGGATTTGAAGAGAGCTACGGTTACCTTGCCGGAACCCATGCCAGGGATAAGGATGCGGTTGTAGCCTCCATGTTGATTGCTGAGGTCTATGCCTGGTACAAGTCAAGGGGTATGACCCTGTACGACGGACTGGTGGAACTATTCAATAAATACGGGTATTATAAGGAGGATATAGACACCTTTACTTTGACGGGTAAGGAAGGAGCGGAAAAGATTCAAGAGGCTCTGGAAACCTTGAGGGAAAAAAAGCCCCATTCATTCGGCAAGTCTCGGGTTGCTGCCATCAGGGATTACCTGATTGGCATCAGAAGAGATTTAGAAGCTGGTGATACTGAGCCTTTGAACCTGCCCAAATCCAATGTGCTCTATTTTGAAATGAAGTCTGGTTCCTGGTTCTGCATCAGACCTTCGGGAACCGAACCCAAGATTAAGATATATTACGGTGTTTCCGGCAACACAGATGATAGTGCCAGAGAAGAATTGCACGGTTTAAAGCAGGATGTATTAAGTGTTATTAAGCCATTACTTGATTAAACCGATATTAAGTATTGTAAAGAGATACAAATAATGGCGGCGGTATTTTATATTGATTTTAACTGCTGCCGCTGTTTACACAGGGCTGCTTTTGGATAAATACAAATTAGCATTAGCAGATGAGTTGATATGAATTGTTCCAGGAGGGTTAGCGTTGAGAAAAGTGCGTCTGGATAAAGCTCAGACCGGTGTTGTTGTAGCACGAGCCATTCATACTCTTGATGGTGTTGTTTTGCTATCATCCGGTGTCAGACTGACCCGTGAACATAAGGATAAACTTCTTAACTATGGAATTACCGAAATCTACATTGAAGACCCCTACTCAGAGGGAATATCAATCCCTGAGCTTATCAGGGAAGAGGTTATTACCGAGGTAAAAGCTCAGGTTAAAAATTTGATGACCTCTCCGTCGGTCAAGGTGTCGGTGGATGCCAAAAAGGTAGGAGAAATCGTCGAAAAGCTTATCTCCAACATCCTTAATAACGAAGAAATAGTGGCAAGCCTCTGTGATGTACGTTCTGTTGATGAATATACCTTCTCCCATAGTGTCAATGTAAGTGTTATAAGCATAGTGACCGGTCTCGGAATCGGCATGAAGGGAGACAGCCTCCATGATCTTGGTATCGGAGCCCTGCTTCACGATCTTGGCAAGGTCATGGTTGATGACACCATACTTAAAAAGCCCGGCAGCCTTACAAGTGCTGAATATGATGAAGTCAAAAGGCATACACAGTATGGTTATGAGATTCTGAAGAATTCAGAGAATATCAGCCAGGATGCCTGTGATATCGCGTTGTCCCATCATGAAAGGCTGGACGGCAGCGGCTATCCACAAAAGCTCAAGAACAACGAGATACAGGTACCTGCAAGAATAGTAGCTATTGCCGATGTCTATGATGCGCTGACCACAGATAGGGTATACAGGCGGAAAATGATGCCCCACGATGTACTGGACTATATGCTTTCCCTGGGGGGCAAGCATTTTGACAAGAATCTTCTGGACGCCTTTGTCAGGCATATAGCCTATTATCCCGTTGGTACGGCTGTAATCCTCAATTCCGGTGAGAAAGGACTTGTATCGGAGTATAATCCCTACTTTCCCAACAGGCCGGTGGTACGGGTGGTAATGGATGAAAACGGCCATATCATTAGAAACGGCAAAGAGGTGGATCTGTCCCAAAAGCTGCAATACCGTGTAGTGGCCATATGGGACATATAGTCTTACTTCGGTGCAGGGAGGAGCATTATGAGATTTGAAGGAATCAAGATTTCAGAATTAAAGGCCGGAGAGACCATCAATGGTATCTACATATTAAAGAATGCAGAGATCAAGGTTTCTTCAAATAAGAAGACATATATCGATATGACCCTTTCCGACAACACGGGTGAGATACCTGCCAAATGGTGGGATACTGGTGAGGATCAGTACAAAAACCTTGTTCCAAATAAGCTTTTCTATGTAAACGGAAGGGTAGATTCCTGGCGCGATACATTGCAGTTGAATATCGTAAAGATGCGGATTGCCGATGAGGAGGATCAAAGGTGCATCACCGAATTTGTGCAGTCGGCTCCACGTCAGCCTGAAGAGATGCTGGAAGAGGTATATGCATATACTGCAAAAATCAAATCCCCCGAGATCCGTAATATTGTCATGGCCATGTTGGATAAAAAAGAGGATAAGCTGATATACTGGCCTGCGGCCAAATCCCTGCATCATTCCATCAGAAGCGGACTATTATACCACATAGTGCGGATGCTTCGGTCCGCGGAAGCCATAAGCAAGGTTTATGAAGGGATCAATACAGACCTTTTGTTTGCAGGCGTCATAATTCATGATCTTTCTAAAATTGGCGAACTTGACGCCAACGAATTGGGGATTGCCGAATACACAAAGGAAGGACAATTATTGGGTCATATTATCATGGGGGTCGAGGAGATTGACAGAACCGGCAGGGAAACCGGAGCCTCTGATGAAGTGATTCTTCTTTTAAAGCATATGGTTATCAGCCACCACTATGAAGCCGATTATGGCAGTCCTAAAAAACCTGCATTTATAGAAGCAGAGTTATTACACCATATAGATATGATTGATGCCAGGGTCTATGATTATCAGAATGCAACAAAGAGTGTTGAAGCCGGAAGTTTTTCCGAGCCGGTCTGGTCCCTGGACAGACGATGTATTTATAAGCCCATGCTGAAGGAGACGTAAGCCTCGCAGGGCTTTTCATTTTTCTTCTGACAGAAGGGGCTGGACGCGGGCAACTGCCTGCCTTTTTTGCCTGTGTTGCGGTGAAAAGTGGCCGGTGATATACTGGTACTATATTTTGAACACTATTTTTACAATAAACTGTTCAAGGGGCGTGTTGAGATTGGTAGAAATCGTAAAGGTGCAAACAAAGCGACAGCTCAATCAATTTATCAAATTCCCGTTCACTCTATACAAGGATAATCCCTACTGGGTGCCCTCCCTTATATTAGATGAGAAGTTTACTCTGGATAAGAACAAAAATCCTGCTTTTGAGTTCAGTGAAGCCGAGTACTGGCTGGCATACAAGGATGGAAAGATTGCAGGCCGTATTGCAGGGATCATCAGCCACAGCTTCATCGAGAAATGGGGCCAACCCTATGCCCGGTTTGGCTGGGTTGATTTTATCGATGACCTTGAGGTGTCAAAGGCCTTGTTTGATACAGTGGAAGACTGGGCCAGGGAAAAGGGGCTGAAGGCAGTCCACGGACCTTTGGGATTCTGTGATCTTGATAAGCAAGGCATGCTGATAGAAGGTTTTGACGAAATAGGAACCTTTGTAACCATCTACAACTACCCTTATTATATGAAGCATATTGAGGCCCACGGCTATGTCAAGGATGCAGAATGGATTGAGCTTGACATCAAAATGCCCGGACCTGATGTTGTGAAGAAGATTGAATCTCTTGCCGCGAGGGCAATGGAGAAGTACAAGCTGAAGGTTGTTCCTATTAAAAAATCCAAGGATGTTCTTCCTTATGTGAAGGAAGTTTTTGATCTTATCAATGTGGGATATGAACATCTTTACGGTACCATACCTCTGACTGACAAGCAGGTGGAATGCTATGTCAAACAGTATTTTACATTCATGAATCCTGATTATGTATGCTTTATACAGGATGAGAGCAATCGTTTGGCTGGTTTTGGTATCATTTTCCCTTCCTTGACCAATGCTGCCCGGAAGTCTAAGGGAAGGCTTTTCCCATTCGGTTTCATCCATTTTCTCAAAGCTATCAAGAAGAATGATACGCTGGATCTATATTTGATCGCCATTCGACCCGAACTTCGCTCCAAAGGGGTGCCCTATCTATTGTTGAGCGAGCTCACAAAAACTGCTATTCGAAACGGTGTGGTTCATGCTATCGCTTCGCCCGAACTTGAAACCAATCATGCCGTGCATTCTATGTGGCGAAATTTTGACAGGCGTATAAATAGAAGGAGACGTTGTTACATAAAGAGATTCGAAGCAGATACTGAAAAGAATAATGAAGGGGATGTAGCTGACAATAAATAGTCCTCTATGGCAGGTTCAGCCAAGGCCGGAGTCATTAATACCGATCCATGGGAATAGAATGATACCGGAGATGCCTGACGTGATGCGGGGAAGTGCAGACAATGGCAATATGCCGGCTTTGCGGACGGGAGATGGGAAAGGACAGCAAAGAACATGTGTGTAAAGAGAAATACTCCCGAGAAATATGTCCTGGTAAATACCAATGTATGATATGCGGAAATGTTCAGGACTATACCGGACCCTGCGGCCATTGCGGAATGCCCCTGGATGATCCCGGCTCAGCCAGAGCTGAATAAACAACCCTGGATTTAACCCCGGTTCTTACCACTAAGCATTTTTCGTCTCTCGGCCAGAAGAAGATCGATCATTCTGCCGTAGCTTTGAACGCCGTCCTCCTGGCCATTAAGCTTCAAGTAGGTATCGTTCATCTGATTGGCTACCTTTTTAACCGGACCCTGGAATTGCTTCCAATAAGTCTGCAGGTTATTCAGGTCTTTATAGTAGCCAAGACTGTAGTCCTTCGCCAGATCAAAATACTTGTCCGGGTTGACGGAATAGAGAGCATTCATGGCATACTGGAGAGCCATGGCCGAACCTGAATACCTGAAATCGGCATCCGGATGGGACATACAGGCTACCCATGCGATATAGTTGGCCTCGTCTTCCCGTGCGAAACCTCGCTGATGAGCCATTTCATGCATGACTGTGGACGGGATTTCCATATCGGGAATATCGATGTCAATATTTGCCTCACCTGTAAGTACGCTATAAACGCCAATGATATTGGTGTGGGACATAACCCGTGAAAACAGAACCTTCTTTGGTTTTCCATATCTGCCCTGTAAAAAGGGGTATTCTCTGGCGGCTATGTCGTAACCTATCTGGGCTCTGTCGCGAACAGATTGGAATCCGCCCGATACTTTCATTATTCCATTCTCGTCTGTCTCCACCTGTTCTCTTAACCTGTTGGTGTTATCAATCAGCCATTGGCAGAGATCATACAGTTCCTCAACCGATGAGGGCTGAACATCAAGCCCGGACAGTTCCGAGAACGGCTTTCTTTCATAGTTGAGATTCCAAAGCACAGTGGTGAGGAAGAACCAGATGGAAACTATCATGGCGGTATTGGCCAGGAATCCTATGACCGGGGAAAAGCTTCTGCTTTTTACACACCTCACAACGAGCCGTATGATTGCAACAGGAACGAAGATCACCATAAATATTATAAACAGTTCCCATAAAGACAAGGGTATCATACCAGTCAGGCTGCTGATGGGTTTCATGATAGCCGGATAAATACCCTGGGAATATATACTTTCCACTATAGCGGGAGATCGGCTGAAAAGCCATCTGATCAATATGCTGAGAGGGATCAGGGCAAGCCAGGCAAAGCGCAGCCCTATTCGCTTGTTTTTTTGCTTCTCAGATTTCATTTGTTTCCTCCAGGCGGGCTTTTGCATAACGATTCTTATTATACATAAATCCCTGGAATATTAAAGGCTATAATTGATACGAATCAGGCTTGTTTGAAGATGGAAAACTCGGTGAAATTCACAAAAAACCAAATATTTATATGGATAATCCCGCAAACATAGTGTATAATGGGAAGGTATATTACATAAACAGGAGGTAATTTCTGTGATTGAAAATGTTGGTGCGGAACTGAAAAAATACCTGGAAGGCAAGCCTTTTTTCTCCGCGTTGCTGTCCTTTGATATGATCATTTTATATGTATCGGTTGCATTGATGTTGCTGGGAGATATTATCAGCCTTGGAAGTTTTATCAATGCATTGATTTTTTATGTCTTTATGCTTGGCATCGTACTTTGCCTGGCTAATTCGAACTTCCAGGCACTGATGATAGGGCTTGGCGGACGTGCTGTCATCGCCATTGTAAATCTGTTCCAGGGCTTCTTCTGGGAATACGGTGGCTATCTTAGCTGGAGTGCACTGTTTGCACTGTTGATTTACGGCTATTTTGCCTATGCCTCATATAATAAGACTCTAAAAAAAGCATGATCCATACATATCACGGAAATTAAATATAGTTGCTTAAAAGAGCCCATATGCCATTATGGGCTCTTTTAATTTTCTATAGCACCATTAAATTAAAGTCCGGACCATTTTGCCGAATTAAAAATACCAAATTGACCATTCTATAATTAAGATCTGACTTGAAGTTAGCCATCAAATATGTAAAGCTGCCAGACCATGCATGTATGTCAGGAGGCTTAAGTGGAGAATTACGGTTACACAGCAGGAAGGAGAAGAAGAGCCAGAAAGGATTTCTGGCTCAAGATATTACTGGCGGGTACGGTCATGTACATCGCTACGCTGAAGGTTCTGCAATACACAGGGAACCCTCATCTTGTCACAACATTGGTCTTTGTCGGAAACTTCCTTGTGCCGGTTTCCTTCGTATCGTTCTTTTATGAGCGGCGGGGCATATTCAGCGTAAGCATGACTGCTACCGCTTTATGCTTTATTTACGGGGGCATCCTCGGCACCATCACTGCTGCGTTGATTGAACCCTTCTTTATAACGTCCCTTACATTCAGTTCATCCTTTATTGTGGGGCTCATTGAGGAACTGGCAAAGATCATCGGTGTAGTAATCATAGCAAGGCGCAGGCACTATAACTCCTACAAGGACGGGATCATTCTCGGCGCGGCGGCAGGAATGGGATTTGCCGCCTTCGAAAGCACCGGTTATGCCTTTTCCGCCTTCCTGCAGACAGGGGGCAGTTTATCCTATACAGTATTGATCACTCTGTTGCGCGGGATCACTGCGCCGGTGGGTCATGGTACCTGGACAGCCATTTTTTCAGGGATCCTGTTGAATGAAAGTGTTGCCGGAAAATTTTATATCAATCATAAAGTTATCTATGCCTATCTGACTGTATCGGTGCTTCATGGGCTCTGGAACGGTATTCCGCAGGTTATCGATAATTTTATCCCTTCGCCAAATGCAGATATGATTGGTCTTGCCACCATTGGAGCCATTGGGATCATCATCCTGTACCGGCAATGGCGCAAAGCGGAAAAGGAATTCGTGCCAATGATTAAGTAAGATACGAGATGACAACAAGACGTAATCACAACATAACAATTAAAATTCATAGTAGGATTATAGGAATTACCCTTGGCAACCGGAAATCTGGCGTGATATAATCAAAAACACAGTAAATCTATAAGCATAGTATCTGTAAGGAGTTGTGAAGGTAGTGCCAATTAACATACCGGATAACCTGCCGGCATATGAGACACTGACCAATGAGAATATCTTCGTAATGACTGAGGAGAGGGCGATTCATCAGGACATACGTCCATTGAGAATTGCCATCTTTAATATAATGCCCACCAAGATCGTTACTGAAACTCAGTTGCTGAGACTGGTAGGAAATTCTCCTCTGCAGGTTGACATCGTACTTTTGCATCCCCGCACATACACATCCAAACACACACCGGAGGAGCATTTAAGAAATTTTTATAAAACCTTTGATGATGTAAAGGATGAGGCCTTTGACGGCATGATCATTACAGGGGCTCCAGTGGAGCGCATGGATTTTGAGGATGTGGACTACTGGGATGAACTCAAGGAGGTCATGAACTGGAGCCGGAATCGGGTATATTGCACCATGTATATCTGCTGGGCTGCTCTGGCCGGCCTTTATCATTTCTACAATATACCCAAATATCCTCTTGATGAAAAAGTCTTCGGTGTCTTCGAGCATCGGGTTAATGTGAAAAATGTCAAGCTCTTAAGAGGGTTTGACGATGTATTCTATGCGCCTCATTCAAGACATTCGGAGGTACGGAGGGAAGACGTTGATAAGGTTCCGGATCTGGAGATACTGTCTGAATCGGATGAAGCAGGGATATACATCGTCAGATCCCGGGATGACAGACAAATATTTGTTACAGGGCATTCCGAGTATGATCCCCTCACACTGAAAGCTGAATACGATCGGGATATAGCAAAGGGAATGAAGATTCACGTTCCGAAAAACTACTATCCTGACGATGACCCGACCAAAGAGCCTGTGGTGAGGTGGAGGGGGCACGCAAACCTGCTGTTTTGTAACTGGCTGAACTATTATGTCTATCAGGAAACCCCGTATAATCTCGGTGAATTGAAATGAGGCTCAATAGAAAAATTTAGTGAGGGATTTGGGAAATGCTTCATGAATTTTCCCGTACTGAATTATTGATCGGAAAAGAAGCCTTGGCAAGGCTTAAATGCGCTAAGGTAGCTGTTTTCGGCATTGGAGGAGTAGGCTCTTTCGTTGTTGAAGGTCTTGCAAGGGCGGGTATAGGAAGGCTTGTACTGGTGGACAGCGATGTGGTCAGTCTGACAAACCTCAACCGCCAGTTGATTGCCACCCGAAAAACCTTGGGCAGACCCAAGGTGGAAGTGATGAAAGAGCGCATTCTGGAGATCAACCCGGAGGCTGAGGTAACCATCCACCAGGCCTTTTATTTGCCGGATACCGCCCCTGAACTGCTTCAGGATGATTATGATTATATTGTGGACGCAGTGGATACGGTAACTGCCAAGATAGATCTCATCGTGCAGGCGAAAAAGAGGGGAATTCCCATCATTAGTTGTATGGGAGCCGGTAATAAAATGGATCCCACATGTTTTAAGGTCGCCGATATTTACAGTACTTCGGTGGATCCGCTAGCCAAGGTTATGCGAAGAGAACTTAAGAGCAGGGGAATCGATACCCTGAAGGTCGTTTATTCTGCCGAGCCGCCCATAAAGCCTATGAAAAGTGAGGAGGAAAGCACAAAAAAGCAAATTCCCGGGAGCATATCCTTCGTGCCCCCGGTGGCTGGGCTGATTATTGCGGGTGAGGTTGTTAAGGATCTCATCGGTTATCCTGACCAGATGATCAAGACGGAATGAAGAACTTGGGCAACCGGTTAGCCTGAAAAATAGGCGGACACTTTAATATGACGGGATCCTGCACATTTCGGACCTGTCTGAACTTGTGGTTTTCTGCATTGGTGCGCTTAAATAGGTTTTTTATAGAGGATGGGTTATATAACTTTCAGTTTTTGGGGTTTGCTTAGACCAGTCAAATAGTAGGGAGGAAACAATAATGAGAGAAAAGAATTACAGGTTCGACACTCTTCAGGTTCATGCCGGACAAAAACCCGACCCGGCCACAGGATCGAGGAGTGTTCCCATCTACCAGACAACATCCTATGTTTTCGACAGCACCGGGCATGCAGCAGATCTGTTTTCGCTGAAGGAGTCGGGCAACATTTATACACGGATTATGAACCCCACCACCGATGTCTTTGAACAGCGGGTTGCAGCCCTGGAGGGTGGTGTGGGTGCCCTGGCAACTGCATCGGGTTCAGCTGCCATCACATATGCGATCCTCAATATCATGGGAAGCGGGGATGAGCTGGTCTCAGCAAGCACCTTGTATGGGGGTACCTACAATCTGTTTTCAGTCACCCTTCCAAAGCTTGGGATCAAAACTGTATTTGTGGATCCCGACAACCCGGAAAACTTCAGGAGAGCCATAACCAGCCGCACCAGGGCGCTGTATATTGAAACCATAGGGAATCCGGGCATCAATCTGATCGATATTGAAAAAGTGGCGGCCATCGCCCATGAGAATAAGATTCCGCTGATTGTGGACAATACCTTTGGGACACCCTACCTGATCAGACCCATTGAATACGGTGCCGATATTGTTGTCCACTCTGCTACAAAGTTTATGGGAGGACACGGCACCTCCATAGCCGGTGTCATAGTGGATTCGGGCCGGTTTGATTGGGAAGGAAGCGGTAAATTCCCCGAATTTACCGAACCTGACCCCAGCTATCATGGCATAAGGTACACCGAAGCCTTCGGTGTAGCTGCTTTTATCGCCAAGGCCAGGGTACAGCTGTTACGGGATACAGGAGCCTGCTTAAGTCCATTCAACGCCTTTTTATTGCTACAGGGGCTGGAGACTCTGTCTCTCAGGGTGGAGAAACACCTGTCAAACACAAAAAGAGTGGTTGACTTTTTAAGCCAGCACCCCGAGGTTAGCTGGGTGAACTATCCATCCCTTCCCGGGAACAAATACTATCATCTGGCTCAAAAATACCTGCCAAAGGGCGCGGGGTCAATCTTTACATTCGGAATAAAGGGTGGCATGGAGGCAGGAATCCGGTTTATCGAAAGCCTTGAGCTTTTCTCACTGCTTGCCAATGTGGCGGATGCAAAGTCGCTGGTCATTCATCCGGCCAGTACGACCCATGCCCAGCTGTCTTCTGAGGATCAACTGGCTGCGGGTGTAACTCCGGACATGATCCGGCTTTCCATTGGAATTGAGGATCCTGATGACCTGCTGGAGGATCTTGCGCAGGCGCTTGAGAAATCAGGCGGATGATGCGCCTGTTGTACGGAAAGGATGTCAGAAAAATGTCTAAGGGAAAGGTACTGGTGGGGATGAGCGGCGGGGTTGACAGCAGCACAGCAGCCGCCATCTTAAAGGATGAGGGCTATGAGGTCTATGGCACAACACTTAAGATGTGGGATGCTCCTGATGATGCGGAGGTTAGTGCAAGAACCTGCTGTTCACTGGAGGACGTGGAGGATGCCAGGGCCACCGCCTTCAAGATGGATATTCCCTTTTATGTTCTCAATATGAAGAGCCTCTTTGAAGAGAAGGTAGTTCAATACTTTGTAGATTCCTATTTAAAGGGCGAGACACCCAATCCCTGCATCGCATGCAACCAGCACATTAAATTTGAAGCCATGCTGGCCAAGGCTCTGATGCTTGAAATGGACTATATCGCCACCGGACACTATGCCAGAATTGAACGGGATGAAAGTACGGGCAGGTACCTTCTGAAAAAGGCGATTGACCACACAAAGGATCAAAGTTATGTACTTTATATGCTCAGGCAAGATCAGCTTTCCAGGCTGCTTCTTCCGCTGGGCAAACTTACCAAGAATCAGGTAAGGGAGATTGCCCGGGAAAAGGGGTTCATCAATTCTTCAAAACCTGACAGCCAGGATATCTGTTTTGTGCGAAGCGGACATTATTCGGATTTTATAAGGGAGTACGCAAAAAAGGAGATACCTGAGGGAAAATTTGTGGATGAATCGGGGAAGGTTCTGGGCAGGAATAAGGGTATTTTCGAATATACAGTGGGACAGAGGAAGGGACTTGGTATTTCAGCCAATTCACGGCTCTATGTGATTGACAAGAATGTCGAGCGCAATGAAATTGTGCTTGGACCAAGAGAGAAGACACTTGTGAAGCGATTTTATGCTGATGAGATGAATTATATCGCCTTCGACAAGCTTCAGGGAGCCATAAAGGTATGGGCAAAAACCCGTTATTCCCAAAGGGAGGCTGAAGCCATGCTGCATCCCCTTGAGGATGACCAGGTTATGATTGAATACAAAGAGCCCCAATTCTTTGTTTCGCCGGGGCAGTCGGTTGTTCTGTATGACCAGGATGTGGTGCTGGGCGGAGGTACCATCAGACGGTTTGAGATTAATCAGTGACGTACGGAGCGGGTATAGATGGTATAATAAGTTATGAGGTGAGAATATGGCTGGAATAGCAAAGAATTTAACCGATTTGATAGGGAATACACCCATGCTTGAGCTGATGAACTATAGCCGATCCGAAGGTTTGGAAGCAACACTGATCGCCAAGCTTGAGTATTTTAACCCGGCAGGGAGCGTTAAGGATCGTATAGGTTATGCCATGATCCGTGATGCAGAGGAAAAAGGACTTATCAACAAGGATACGGTTATCATAGAGCCAACCAGCGGGAACACCGGGATTGCGCTGTCCTTTGCCGCCGCTGCCAAGGGCTATCGCCTGATCATTACCCTTCCCGACAACTTCAGTGAGGAAAGAAGGAACCTTATGAAGGCACTGGGGGCTGAATTGGTTCTTACCCCGGCTCAGGAAGGCATGAACGGTGCCATCAAAAAGGCTATGGAGCTGGCAGCCGAGATTCCAAATTCCTTCATACCCCAACAGTTTGAAAACCCTGCAAATCCCGAGATACACAGAAAAACCACTGCAGAGGAGATCTGGCGGGATACCGGAGGAAGGGTTGATATTTTTGTTGCCGGGGTTGGAACCGGCGGAACCCTGACGGGGGTAGGCGAGGTTTTAAAGAGCAGGAACAAGGATATCAGGATTGTGGCCATTGAGCCGGCCGACTCACCCGTATTGTCGGGAGGCAAAAGAGGGCCTCACAAAATCCAGGGTATTGGAGCAGGATTTGTTCCCAAGGTTCTGAATACCGATATAATCGATGAAGTGTTTCCGGTAAAGAATGATGATGCATACGAGACGTCCAGAAAGCTGGCTTCACTGGAAGGCCTTTTAGTGGGGATTTCTTCGGGTGCTGCGGTCTTTGCCGCCGCAGAGTTGGCGAAAAGACCTGAAAACAAAGGAAAAAACATCGTGATCATTCTTCCAGATACAGGGGAGCGCTATCTATCTGTTGGCTTATATGAATAAAATGATAATAAATTGGCAAAAAGGGATGGCTGGTTTCCACAAAGTGGAGACTGGCCGCCCTTTTTTGTACGGAGTATTAATTCCATTAACTGTCGGTTGCGATGTACCTAAGATTTATGTGCATTGACTTTCATAGTTCAAATCAGAGTATGGACGACATCATCTGAAAGTTTTCAATGACTCCGCCGGTTACGGGAGCCAGCCCGGACTGTAGAAAGCAGGAGCGCATCACCGATTTTGGGCCAAAACGCATCCTCAGGCTGTCCAGTGCTTCATCAAGGCGTCTCTTCTTCTCGTTGTAAGGTTCAAAAAAAGATAGCTGCAGGCAATGGTTGGGAACCAGTTCGCTCACCCGCACACCCATGCCTCTAAGGGGCACCGAGGGCCATATTTCCTCCATAAGCTGGCAGGCCCATTGGTAGATCTTCATGGTATGGTCGGTTGCGGCGGGAAACTTCCTCTGGTGGGATTGACCTGTGAGATCGGCTCGCCTCAAATAAACCGAGACCAGGCGTGCGCAGAATCCTGCCTGCCGCAGTCTCATGCCCACCATTTCACAGAGGGACAGCAGTACTTTTTTCGCCTCTTCAGGGTTATCCACATCGAAAGGAATGGTGGTGCTGTTGCCGATTCCCTTGATGGGAGGCATTGCGTCGGGAGCCACAGGACTGTTTTCAATGCCATTGGCCAGATCGCGGATGTATGGCCCCCAGCTCTTAAGATGGAACCTGAGCAATTCCGGATCAGCCCGGGCCAAATCTCCGATGGTGAAGATATTGAGCCTGTATAGCTTGGGTGCCGTTGCCCTTCCCACCATGAAAAGCTCCCTGACAGGCAGAGGCCAAAGCTTGCGGATCATTTCTTCCCGTGACAGAATGGTATGAACCTTATCGGGTTTTTTAAGCTCACCAACCATTTTGGCCAGCAGTTTGTTGTATGAGACCCCCACATTGACGGTGAAACCCAGTTCGTTTCTGATCCGGTCTTTAAGCCTGTGAGCTGCCTCCACCGGGTCACCGCAAACAACCTTCATCCCTGTGTAATCCAAAAAGGCCTCATCTATGCTATACACCTGCACCAGGGGGGAAAAATCCTTGAGGAGGCTTATCAGGGCATTATGACACATCATATACAGGTGGTAATTCACCGGAACCACCACAAGCCCGGGACATTTCTGCCGGGCGGAGAAGAGGGTTTCCCCGGTTTGGATGCCGTATTTCTTCGCAGGGATGGATTTTGCCAGCACAATCCCATGCCTGCTCTCCTCATCGCCACCAATAACGCTGGGAATTTTTCTTAGATCTACCGATGCCCCGTGCTGCAGACGATAGGCTGCCTCCCAGCTTAAATAGGCCGAGTTGACATCAATATGCATAATGACTTTATCCATACGAACCACCCCAACTACATTTTAAACCCGAACATACGTTCTTGTAAACCGATAAATTATTATAGATTCGGAAAGGTAATTCCGGAAAAAAGGGAACACTAAACAGGAGTCAAATTTAAGGAG
>LFSK01000038.1 GCA_001512555.1 Clostridiaceae bacterium DTU059
GAAAACATGATAGGTGTTGACCTGGCTGAAAAAGCGAAGGGCATCCGTAAGTTCCTGAGCCACTGGCCGGATGGCCTGGCCTCCTTTTTCGTCAGCCAACATTGCTGTATCCGCTGCAAGACTCAGAGCCCTTTTCAGAACCTCTGTCTTTTCCTTAAGATCAATGGGTCGTATATCGCCGTCTTCCGCCTTGACATAGGCCTTTTCGAAAATACTATCAATGATCTTTTTTATATCGGGCGATTCCTGTTTGAAAAACTCTCCGGTCTTTGCCACTACTCTTTGAATATCTTCGATGAAATCGCCTAAAACCTCCTCAAGCAGGTTATTCTCAATATTCAAACCACCTGACAAAGGATTCTTGCCCTGGCCGAGATTTGAAAAGACTGATTGAAGCGTATCAAAGACATGTGCCTCATCCAGCGACCCATGACCATTAATGGAGCCACCCAGGGCATCCTGCAGTTGCCGGGCAAGAAAAAGCTTTGCCTCCTGCCCAAGGGGCATACCTTCCTTCGATGTTTCGTTATGTAATTCTATGAGCCTTCCTGCCATCTCCCTTACGGCTTGTTCTGCCTCCTGCTCAAGAAGAAGAGGCCTTAAAAGGCTCTCCTGGCTTGCCTTGCCCGCTCCTGACAGTGCATCCTCAAGAATCCGGCTCAAAGCCTGAAGATTCTGATTCAGGTCAAATTCCCTGTTTGCCAGCTTCACTGCAGTCTCCAGCATGG
>LFSK01000187.1 GCA_001512555.1 Clostridiaceae bacterium DTU059
GTCCGGATGTATCCGGTTTTATTGTCCGGATACTCCCGGAAATACTGTCCGAATAATCCGGAATACGCAAATAGGCTCAAAGATGCTTGTCCTGAAGCACAGTTATGGCTACACGATTCTTCGGCGCATTTTATTATAAAAGACTGTGATTTTGAAAACGTAGAGGATGATGAGGAATACTGTACTAAAATTTTGGACTTTCTAAGTAAAGAGGTTTCTCTTTGTCCATCGAGTTAAATAACTGCGTGGAAGATAGAGCGTTGAATGGTAGGGGTATGTTATGTTTTATGCCTTGGTTGTAAGCAGCGATCAAGTCTTTGAGTAGTACTGCCAGGGCAGTATCAGCAGTCCAATTAGAAACGTCTCTCCAATTACGAACTACCCAGCTATCCCCAGTACTCACTTGTAGTAATTTTATAATCTCCTCTTCAGGCAGGTTATAGTGTCTCGCTAATTTAAGTCCTTCAGCTATCGCATTCATATTTATACCTAGAATCATATTATTAACGAGTTTTGCCACCTGGCTATTTCCAGGTTCACTTCCATAGTAAAATATATTGGATCCCATCGCCTCAAAGTACGGTTGGAATGATTTCACGATGTCTTCAGAACCTGCAGTCATAATCGACAGTGTTCCAGCTTGGGCACCTGAAGCACCACCGCTTACTGCTGCACTAATCAATGTTAAATCACTTTCTTCTTCAACTCTTTTACCTAATTCATTCATTGACTCCGGGTCAAGAGTACTCATGACAATGATTGTTTTATTCTTTGGCTTAGCAGATAATAAACCATTCTCACCAAAGATGATATCTACATTTTGCGCATAGTCACGAACCATTGAAATTATCGCTTCGTCAGCTTGTACAGCTACCTCATTTAAAGTTTCTACCATTGTGATTCCTGCTGCTTTTGCCTTTTCATAAATACCTTTGAAAGCATCGAAGCCAATTACGTCGAAACCAGCTTTCTTTAAATTTACTGCCATTGGGAATCCCATTGTTCCAAGTCCAACGAACCCTACTTTTTTACTCATGTTATTTCCTCCTAAGTTCATTTAATCTACTTTATTGCTATTATGGTAATCGCTATAAATACATTTTCTCATATACACAGAATTAGAATCAAACTTAATTACTTAAAAAGACTAAAATATTTGCAAGGAATTATAATGTATTATTTTTACAGGTATCAAATAGTTTATCCGTTGAAATGGTTGGTAAATAAATGTAACTATTCAAAGCCGCAAACAGACTGAGTCTACTAATAAAGGGTTAAGCAAAAGGGTTGAGTTGACAGCAAAAGTTAAATCCGCTGTTAAGTAATTAGGGCTGAAGATACTTTTTCAATTCGGTAGATGTTATGCGAAAAGCGTAAGAATACTGCTTAGATTGACAATACTTATGTGTGATGGTATCATGTATCGCCTCACATAGGATAAGCCCATAACTACGTTTTTCTTTAATTCGAAAGGCAGGAGAAATATGGATGCAACTCACGACTTAACAGTGGGAAATGAAACTAAAGCGATGCTAAAATTAGCGCTTCCTATGATAGCCGGGAATTTGTTTCAACAATTATATAATGTCGCAGATACGATTATAGTTGGTAGATTTATTGGTCCTAATGCCCTTGCTGCAGTTGGTAGTTCATTTTCGGTTATGGTTCTGTTAAATTCTATAATACTAGGTTTTTGCATGGGCAGCAGTATTGTATTTTCTATTTTATACGGTGCAAAGGAAATTGATAAATTAAAAAACGGTTTTTTTGTTTCTTTCTGCTTAATTGGTTTTCTTTCGCTGATAATTAACTTTCTTGCACTATTTTACATCGATGATATTCTATTTCTTTTGAGAATTCCTCAAGAAGTATTGGGAGATACAAAGACTTATTTGCAAATAATTTTCTATGGTATTATCTTTACCTCTGCTTATAACTATTTTGCTGCAATTATGCGCAGTTTGGGTAACTCTATGATACCACTGATATTCCTCATACTATCTGCTATAGTCAACATTATACTGGATATCGTTTTTATAGTTCCATTTAACATGGGCGTCGGTGGTGCTGCATTTGCGACAGTTATTGCTCAAGTAATTTCTGCTATAGGCTTAGCTGTTTATTGCATTAGAAAGATTCCTATAATTCGTCTGGAACGCAAGCATTTTAGAATCGATATGAACATAGCTAAAATGATAGGTAATAATTCATTACTTACAAGCATTCAACAATCTGTTATGAACCTGGGCATTCTAATGATACAAGGATTGGTAAATAGTTTTGGTGTATCAGTTATGGCTGCATTTGCAGCAGTAGTGAAAATTGAAAGCTTTGCATATTTACCCGAGCAGGAATTCGGTAATGCATTTTCTACCTTCATAGCTCAGAATCATGGCGCTATGGAACGGGGACGTATTCGAAATGGAATTCGTTCAGCCATAAAGATTATTACAATTTATGGTGTGGCCGTTTCTGCATTAATCATATTGTTGGCTAAACCATTAGTGAGTATTTTTATCGATGCTACTGAAACAGAAATTCTTCAAATAGGCGCACAATACCTATTTATTGTAGCAAGTTTTTATTGCCTCATAGGATATTTATTTATGTTTTATGGATTATTCAGAGGTCTAGGAAGACCAGGGGTGTCTATAATCCTTACTGTCGTAAGCCTCGGAACAAGGGTGATCCTAGCCTATACACTTTCTTCAGTACCCTCAATAGGCCTTATAGGCATATGGTGGGCAATACCTATTGGTTGGGCTCTGGCAGATATTATAGGTTTTTACATTATGAAACGAAGTTGTTAAGTACAAGTGTCACAAGAAGAAACATTTGATATTTGTGTTCAGCTTCTTGACGTTCATTACATTAAAGCTTCTATAACCATCTGGCGGTGCTCCTAAATACCAGGTATTGTTGACAATGCTGTTTTTAGGATGCTATCATGATTTTAACAATAAAGGGACAAGCCATTTTACTATCTTTTCAGGTAAGACTGCTAGCATCATGGTATTTATGGCTCTCACGATGAAGGGAAGATACAGGATGTTCAAGGTCTTTCTTGTCGAAGATGAGAAGGTGGTTCGAGAAGGTATACGTGAGAATATCCAGTGGGAACAGTATGGTTTTCATTATACTGGTGACGCTTCGGATGGCGAGCTCGCGCTGCCCATGATTCGAGAGATACGGCCAGATCTTCTCATTACGGATATTAAAATGCCTTTTATGGATGGATTGACCTTAATAAAACTTGTGCGTGATGAGCTTCCGAGAACAAAAATCATTATAATCAGCGGATACGATGATTTTACTTACGCGCAACAGGCCATTCGCATGGGAGTGGATCAATATCTTCTTAAGCCTATCATAAAGAACAAACTTGTGGAGATACTGGTTGAGCTCAATGGAAAAATGAGAGATGAACGACAGCAGCAGAAGTACATAGAACACTTCCAGCGGGAAGCCCAGGAGTATGAGAACTTTTCACGCAGAAGATTCTTTGAAAGAATAGTAACCGGTGTGTTAAGCGAATCGGAGATTACTGAAACCGCCGAGTCCATGAATATTGATATCTTTGCCCCCTACTATAATATTGTTCTATTCTCCCTCAGCAGCGAAGAATATGACGGGAGCGCACCGGAAAGCTATATTGAGGATCTAGCTGCGGTGCAGGACGAAGTTACAAAACTATTCATCGGAAGACCCGAGCTGATTCTATTCAGATGGAACATAACCACATATGCAGTTCTGGTTAAAGGCTCTCAGGACGATATAGTGTCAAATACGATTGATTGCATAAAGAACATACGGGACCGTTGTACCGCGGCAGGAAACGATGTGGGCTGGTATATAGCAAGGGGGACGCCTGTGTCACGGCTCAGCGCCCTACCTGCCTGCTTTGCCGAAGCAAGCCGTATATTGGCTTACCGTTATATATGCCCGGAAGAACATATCCTGACTGAAGCGAGCATACAGAACCTGAGGAAGAACAATGACTTCCAGACAGGCACATGCGGCAATGAATTTGAAATTGAACATGTTAGAAAGTTTTTGAGCCGCGGAACAAAACAGGAAATCGATGACTTTATCGAACAAGTCCTGCAAAATGTAGGGGAAAGAGTTGTTTCCACCACTTTGCTATGCCGGTACCTGGCCATGACAGTTTATTTTGCTGCGATAAAATACCTGGACTCGATAGGATCCGGCATCGACACCATATGGTCGACAGATTTCTGGCCAAATGACAACATTTCCACTACCGAAGAAATACGGAAATATGCGCGTCAGGTCATAAAGCGCGCGATCGAACTGCGCGACCGTGAAAGCGCCAGGCAGCAGCATGTTTTATTAAAACAGGCGATAGATTTTATTAACGAAAACTATTCGGACTCATCCATCTCACTTGACAAAGTAGCTAAAAACGTCAACATCAGCCCCAATTACCTGTCGGCCGTTTTCAGCCAGGAAGTAGGGCAGACATTGACAGAATACATCACATCAAGGCGCATCAGTGAAGCGAAGAATATGCTCCGCAATACAGACATGAGGCTGAGCGAAATCGCATTTGCAGTTGGATATAAGGATCCGCATTACTTCAGCTTTGTGTTCAAAAAAGTTTCGGGCTGCACGCCCAGTGAATATCGAAGAGGGTCAGGCAGTGAGCATTGATAACAGACGCAAAGAAAAAAAGATAAAGATGCAGAGCAGGCTCTGGAATATGAACCTGTTGGTATCCCTGCCGCTAATGACAGTCATTTTGGTGATTGCATCAGTTGGGATAATGTATGTATTTCGGTATAATGCGATCCTGAACAATGTCACAATGGCTTCTGAGTTCAACCAGAACTTCAAAGATGATGTGGATCTGAAAATGTATTATTACGTGATCGACAGCCAGTATTCGGAAGGTCTGCCCCTTGAAGAAGTACAGTCCGCAAAGGAGATCGCCCAGAATCTGTATGACACTACAACGAAAAAAGAGAGCACCCGCGCCATCACCAGCGTGCTAAGTCTTTGCAACAATCTTGAGGAAAAGATGCAGCAGATCGCTGAAACAGAAGAATACGACTCGCGTGTGGATCAACTGGAGAAAAATATCTACATACTGACCGATCTTATACAAAGATTCATGTATACCTATCTGTATTACGAAGCGGCACATCTGAACAGTCTGCAGTCCGGGATGGTCAGGAACATGATCGTTTTGATGGGCGCAGTGGTTTTCCTTGCGCTGTTGCTGCTGTTTTTCCTGTTAAAGAGTTCAAAAAGACTTAGCCGTAAGATAGTCGATCCCATAGATATGATCTGTGAACGGCTCGAAGCGATAGGCAAGGGCAACTTGCTGGTCCGAGAACCCATCCAGGCTGACGTGGAGGAGGTACAGATCCTTTCAGACGGTATAGAAAACATGGTGGGCCGCCTGATATGGCAGATCCAGAAGAACACCGAGCAGGAAAAACAGCGCAGGCACGCTGAGCTGGCGCTGCTGCAGTCCCAGGTCAATCCGCATTTTCTGTATAATACTCTCGACACTATAGTATGGCTCATTGAGTCCGGTGAGATTAACGGAGCCGTTAAGATGGTTGCAAGCCTCTCAAATTATTTCCGTTTCTCATTGAGCCGGGGTAAAAGCGTTATCACCCTTGAAGAGGAAGAACAGCACGTGCGAAGTTATCTCGAAATCCAACAGATGCGTTACAGCGATATAATGGATTATGAAATCGACATCCCTGATCATCTGAAACAGTATATTATTCCCAAGCTGACCCTTCAGCCCCTGGTGGAAAACGCGCTTTATCACGGAATAAAGAACAGGCGGAGGAAAGGAGTCATCCGACTTACCGGCAGGGAGGATTGCGGCCTTATAATCCTTGAAGTGATGGACGATGGGCGAGGCATGTCCGAAGAACGGCTGGAAGAGGTCAAGGCTTCTATTGGCGACAGCCAGGGTGAGGGCTTTGGCCTTAGGACGGTGCATCAGAGGATACAGATACTGTTTGGCTCAGAATACGGACTGACCATCGAAAGCAAACTGGATGTCGGAACAAAGGTCATCGTGACTATACCCATGAAGACGAGTGACAAGGAGATGGCTATATGAAAAAACTTCTTGCTGTGATATTATGCCTGGCTACGGTTTTTTTCTGTGGATGTTCAGGGGAAGATCCTCACTCTTTGCCCGGATCTGCTGAGGATAACCTTATAGTGGTAGGCTTTTCACAGGTAGGAGCTGAATCGGAATGGCGGGTAGCCAACACAGAGAACATAAAATCCGTTTTGTCCGAAGAGAACGGATATATGCTTATCTTCGACGATGCAAGACAGGAACAGGAAAACCAGATCCGCGCCATCAGGATGTTCATACAGCAGGACGTCGACTATATCGTGTTTTCCCCGAAAGTTGAGACAGGGTGGAACTCCATCTTACTGGAAGCGAAAGAGGCAGGTATTCCGGTCATCGCAATCGACAGGTATATCGATCAGCAGGGTGAATACCTTTATACGGCTTATATCGGATCCGATTTCTACAAGGAAGGCGAGATTGCGGTCAAATGGCTGGAGGA
>LFSK01000133.1:0-2777 GCA_001512555.1 Clostridiaceae bacterium DTU059
GTTCCTGCATCACTTTTAATGATGCTTCATACACTGTTCAATTTTCAATGTCCATACTGCCTCTTTCGGCTTGCTGTCACTGTTTCAGGGTTTTTGCCTGAGCGGCGACAGCTTTATTATCTTACCACCGTATCGTTTTGTTGTCAAGAGCTTTTTTAATCTTTATTTCGATTAAATCTGCGCTTCTTTTCAATGTTTCCGGCGGTATTTAAGTGTACCATCATCCGGCCTGACTGTCAACCGGGTTTTCAATCTTTTTTGACATCTCATTTCGACCGGTTTAACCGGCGGATACCCAGTTTAGCATGGTTGAGCAGCCTTTGTCAAAGACCTTTTTCTTCCTTGTCACAGTTTTGAATCTGAATCAGATTTACTACATAATAGATTATCAGGAATCGACTTCGGCCTGCTTGATAACGAGATAATCCACACCGCCGATTCTCTTATCGGAAAACTGGATTTCTATACTCTCCATACGGTATTCATCCCGGACAGCCTCTTCAGCCAGAGCACCATAGGATATCACGGTTTCGAGATTTGTCACGCTTGTAATGATATTCCTCTGGATCACTTCTGCTATGGTGGTGATCCTGGCAAGATTGGAAAGGGTCACCTTCTGCTTGATGAAGGCCTGCATAAAGGCTATTTGATTCCTCTTTCTGAATATATCCCCGTAGTTATGGAAAACACCATGCTCATTATAACCCTGCCTGAATCTCAAGAAGCCTTCGGCCTGCCTTCCGTACAGGGTTTGAGGACCCGGCTCAATGTAAATATCAAGATTTTGGGTAGGATCATGGTAATTCATCAGAATAGGAACGTTGATATATACACCGCCAAAATAGTCAACGATGTTTCTGACCCCTTGCACCTTCACATAGGCATAATCATCGATATGGATGGAAAAGACCTCTTCTATGATATCGCAAAGAAAATCGATGTAAGGCCTCTGGAACCTTCCCACATTCTTTTTATATTCAATAGCGTTGCCTACCGACGGTACGGCGTTGATCTTGTTTATACCCTTTTCATTCAGGAGGGAAGGCTTTTTCTTGCTTATTTCCTCTGTGACAAAATCGCTGTAGTCAATATAGATATCCCGTGGCAGGCTAAGCATTTTGACAGCCTTGTCAGCCTTATCAATACTCATGATCATTATGGTATCGAAATTCCAGCCCACCACGTCGGATGCGGTGATCAGGATGTTTATGCTGTTGGGTGAAACCAACTGCTCAAAATACTTCTGATTTTTGGTCAGTTTCAGTTCCTGGGGCTGTTGAGTTTCCTCAGGGGGTTCGGTTTCTGCGGTAGGTTCGGGGGTATGTGTGGCAGGATTGTTATCATCAGGAGCGTTAGGCTGATTATTGGGGTTTCCCACAGAAAGATTCTGGAAAAACATCTGGCTTGAGAAAACAACAAATATGGTAGCCAGCAAACTGATGAGAATCCTTGCCCTTTTGCTTCTGTACATCACATCGACACACCCCCTTGACTATATCTATAAACCTCGCAGAAAATGGCAAATTATATCATAGCATTTTTGCCGTCAGTATGAAATCCTCATAATCATATTTTAATCAAGTTGAAACAAAATATAAATCGCGGTTTACCATATGCTATTGCTAACCTGATCGGTCACGGCTCAGGGGCTATTTTCCTTTTATGGTTTCAAGCCTTTCAATGACCTTACGGTACATATCGCGGTATTTGGCCTCCTTCTCCTTCTCGGCTTCCACAACAGCCTTGGGAGCCTTGGCAACGAAACCGGCATTGCTCAGTTTCTTCTCCACACGATCCAATTCCATCTCAAGGTTGGCCTTTTCCTTTTCCAGTCGCTCGATTTCCTTCTCCATGTCAATCAGTTCTTCAAGGGGCAGGAAAACCTCCATTCCCTCCACCACAACAGCCACCGCATCATCGGCGATACCTGACTTATCCTTTCTGACCACCGCATCGGAAAGGGAGGCAAGCCGTTTAAACGTGGGCGCTTCCCTGTCAACAGCCGAAGCCAGATCAGGATCAGAGGTAACAAATATGGCTTTCGCCCGCCTGTTGGCAGGAACATTCATCTCCAGCCGCCTGTTACGTATACCGCGGATGGCATCCATGATTACCTTCATGACCCGCTCCTCTTCAGGATACATGACCCCTTCCCGGTACTCGGGCCATTTGGAGATCATGATGCTCTCATCTGATGTGATGAGATGGCCATAGATCTCTTCTGTGATGAACGGCATGAACGGATGAAGAAGCTTCATGGCGTTTTTCAGCACCTCATTCAGCACATAGAGGGCTTCAATCCGGCCCGGTGCCTCCTGATCATACAGACGTGGCTTCACCAACTCAATATACCAGTCGCAGAATTCATCCCAAATGAATTCGTAGATCTTATGCAAAGCGATGCCAATCTCAAAGCGTTCCAGATTCTCGGTGACTTCCCGGGCAACTGTATTGATTCGGCTCAGGATCCACTTATCAGCGGTGGTAAACCTGCCAGGATCAACCTTTGAGAAATCTATATCATCATCAAAATTCATCATTACAAAGCGGAAGGCGTTCCAGATCTTATTGGCAAAATTGCGACTGGCCTCCAGCTTTTCGTCGGAGAAGCGCAAGTCATTTCCGGGAGAAGTTCCGATGGTGAGCGCATACCTTAAGGCATCGGTACCATACTTCTCTATAACATCCAGTGGATCGATGCCGTTCCCAAGGGATTTGGACATCTTCCTGCCCTGGGCATCCCGAACCAGGCCATGGATAACGACATGGCTGAAGGG
>LFSK01000133.1:2819-64225 GCA_001512555.1 Clostridiaceae bacterium DTU059
GAGAACGGCCACAGAGCCGAGCTGAACCAGGTGTCAAGAACATCCTCATCCTGGCGGATTCTGGTGGAATCGCATTTCGGACATTTGTCCGGAGCCTCCCTGGATACGGTGATATGTCCGCAGTCATCGCAATAATAGGCAGGAATCCTGTGACCCCACCATAGCTGCCTTGAAATACACCAATCCTGTATATTTTCCATCCAGTTGAAATAGATCTTTGAGAAGCGCTCAGGCACAAATTTTATGGTGCCGTTTCTCACCGCCTCAATGGCCGGTTCAGCAAGGGGCTTCATCTTCACGAACCACTGATGGCTTACTCTTGGCTCAATAACGGTATTGCAGCGGTAACAGGAACCCACGTTATGATGGTGGGGCTTAATCTTAACAAGAAGTCCAAGCTCTTCCAGATCTCTGACAACCTGTTTTCTGGCTTCATAGCGGTCAAGACCGGCGTATTTTCCACCATTTTCATTAATGGTGGCGTCAGGGTTCATGACATTGATCATTTCAAGGTCATGCCTGAGACCTATCTCAAAGTCATTGGGGTCATGGGCAGGAGTTATCTTAACCACACCGGTGCCGAATTCCCGCTCAACATAATCGTCGGCAATGATGGGTATCTCACGGTTCATCAGAGGCAGTGTTACGGTTTTCCCTATGAAATCCTTATAGCGCTCATCCTCAGGGTGGACTGCCACCGCAGTATCCCCCAGCATGGTCTCGGGACGCGTTGTGGCTACCTCCAGATATGCATCAGTACCGGTTACGGGGTACTTGATATGCCAGAAGCTGCCTTCCTTTTCCTCATATTCCACCTCGGCGTCCGATATGGAGGTACCGCAACAGGGACACCAGTTGATAATCCTTTCACCCCTATAAATCAGGTCTTTTTCGTAGAGCCTTACAAAAACCTCCAGCACAGCGCGGGACAAGCCCTCATCCATGGTAAAGCGCTCCCGCTTCCAGTCGCAGGAACTTCCCAGCTTCTTAAGCTGCTCCACAATACGCCCGCCGTATTGTTCCTTCCACTCCCAGGCTCTTTTCAAGAATTCCTCGCGGCCTATATCTTCCTTGGTAAGCCCCTCTTCAGCCATCTTTTCAACAATCTTTACCTCGGTAGCAATGCTGGCATGATCCGTGCCGGGAAGCCACAGGGCATTATACCCCTGCATCCTCCTAAACCGTACGAGAATATCCTGCAGGGTATTGTTCAGGGCGTGCCCCATATGGAGTTGACCTGTAATATTCGGTGGGGGTATCACAATACAGAAGGGCTCCTTTTCCCGGTCAACCTCGGTGTGAAAATAGTCCTTCTCCATCCATCTGTGATAAATCTTCTCCTCTACCTTTGAGGGATCGTAAGTCTTTTCAATATTGTCTAAACGCATATTCCCAACCCTTTCATGCTAAAGTGCGCAAGATGTATTTATAATTAACAGGTTCTATCTGGCGACAGACTATTTAAAGGCTATAAAGATAAGCACCACACCCGGTATCAGGGTGAACAGACCCACCAGTTTGACCATGGAAAGTGCCTTCATCCGCTTGTATTCTTCAAGAGCCTCACCAGTAAACTCATGAGCCTCCTTCACAGTGACGCGTTGGCTCAGGGCAAGGCGCTTAACAATATATCCCGCGCCATAGTTAATAACGGCGCCCGTCACTATCAGCAGGATCGCTGCTATCTTCAATACAGTCATATTCCCTCCATATCACCGGAATCTGCATCACCAGGGGCTACTATCCTTGTCATCTTACTTCTCAGAGATTGCCCCACTCCGTTCCGCCCACAATGGCAGAATGAAGCGGCAAACATTTATGCGGATATCCGGTGATTCCAAATCCATAAAAAAAACTTCCATCCATATCTTTGGACGAAAGCATTTTCCGCGGTACCACCAAAGTTCCCTTAAACGGGCCCTTTAACAGGAATTTAACGGTTCCTACCCGATGCGATCTACTTTGCCAGCGCCTTCAATAGCTGCTGCCGGTTCAACCGCCAGGCTCGGAAGCGACCTTCAGCAACACTTTCCCGGAAGTGCTTGCACCAAATGCACATCCTCTCTTTAGGGCGTTATTGCCTACTCCTCTTCGTCATCGCCAACTATTTGTTTATTAATGAATATAGACCATTACCGCAAAGTCTGTCAAGGGTTTATCCGGCTTTCAGTTTGGATCCGCAAAAGTTGCAGGCTTCGATCCTGCCCACAGCCACTTCTTTATTCGCTCCGCAATTCTTGCAGGATACTATATCATATTCCAGCTCAGGGTCATGTTCCACCCCGGGTCGGGGCACCACAACAGTACGATTCACTTCGCTGATGCGCGCGTTTGGAAGGAAATTACGGCTGATCATCCGCTCCAGATACTGACGCACCTTTTCGTATGGGATTCTCGTAAGCCTGCTGATTTCATCTATGCTGGAAACCCCGTCGTTGACGATTATGCTGATAAACCGCCTGTAAACATTGGCATTCTTTTTTATAAAAACAGCGGCTGCCAAAAGGGCAAGGGCACCGGACATCAGGACTAGAAATCCAGCTACAACACTGTTCACTCTGAAACCTGCTTCAAAAAGCGCTGCCGTAAGAAATGCGCCAATCAATGCAATAAGTATCCATGCCAGCACCTTAAGAATCCCTGATGCAACCATGGTAGCCTTTAGATCGGAACGCACCTTCAGGATAAGGAGCAGAAGCCCTAAAGGCCAGAATATAACGAAGCCAACCACCACTATAGACCATGGAATGCCTGATTCCTTCACCCTTCGCACCTCCTGTAAGTGTCATACCGGAATGCTACTCCAACCTTGCTCTCCTGCCACCCGCCTGCTTCCTCCCTGACCCACTGGCTTTCCCTGTCAAAATCAGGAAGGTGGGTATCAGCTTCAAATGCCGCGTCAATTCGGGTAATCAGAGCCTGGGAACAATAGTCCAGAAGCAGCCGGTAGACCGATTCCCCGCCGCATACATAAACATCACCTTTAAAGTCGGCTATGGTGGACATCAGTTCCTCAAGATTATGCACCACAACTGCCCCCGGGCACTGGTAATTCTTATCCCGTGTCAGTACCACGTTGATCCTGTCCGGAAGGGGCCTGGCATCCTTGAAGGATTCCAGCGTCTTGCGCCCCACCACTATCATATTGCCCCTGGTCAGTTGGGAAAAGCGCTTCAAATCCTCAGGTATTCTTTTTAACAACTTGTTTTTAAACCCTATCCCCCAGTTTCTATCGGCCGAAGCGATGAGGATAAGGTCATTTCTCGGCCAATCCATTTTAACCTCCAAGAATCAGATCAAACCGCAACAGGAATATTTCTTATCTGAGGTCCGGTAATATAGTTCTCAAGCCTGAAATCGGAGACCTCAAATGCATAGAAGTCCTTGATATCAGAATTCATAATGAATTCAGGCGCCGGATGAGGCTCCCTGCTGATCAATTCTTTCACCAGGGGTATGTGCCTGTCGTAGATATGGGCATCGGCGATGACGTGAACCAATTCACCCACTTCCAGCCCGCTCACCTGGGCAAACATATGCACAAGCACAGCGTACTGAACCACATTCCAGTTATTGGCCACCAATACGTCCTGGGATCTCTGGTTGAGGATGGCATTGAGCTTCCTTCCGCTGACATTGAAGGTCACGCTGTAGGCACAGGGGTAAAGATTCATGTCTATCAGGTCGGCATGGTTATACATGTTGGTTATGATACGCCTGCTGTAGGGATTACGCTTAAGATCAAACAGAACCCTGTCCACCTGGTCAAACTCGCCTTCCTTATAGCGGTGCCTGATACCTAGTTGGTAGCCGTATGCCTTTCCGATGGATCCATTTTCGTCCGCCCAGGCATCCCAGATATGGCTATTGAGATCCTTGATATTGTTGGACTTTTTCTGCCAGATCCAAAGAAGCTCGTCTACAGCATTCTTCAGGTTTGTGGGTCTTAAGGTCAGGATGGGAAACTCAGCTGAAAGATCGTACCGGTTGACCACGCAGGATTTCTTGATGGTATGGGCTGGCGTGCCATCCGGCCATCTGGGCCTTACCTCAAAACCTTCATCGGAAAACCCGTTCTCAAGAATATCCTTGCACATTTCAATGAAGATAAGATCCGCCTGACTCATGCTTAGCACCTGCCCTTTCGTTATATTAAAGTATATGTTCTATGCTCATCTCTTTAACAATACTTTACCCTATTCTTCCCACACCGACAATATAAATAACAGATCATGCAGTAGGAATCCTTGTAAGCATTTTTCCATCCCCTGTTATATCATAAGGAAGATTGCCCGGAGCGCTTGCGATGACCCATCAGATTCAATGTTGACAGGATGAGCAAGATTGAATAGGATGGGATGGAAGATAACAAGAATCCCCTGTGAAGGAGCGAAAGTGGCTATGAAGATCAATTCGGATTTCAGAATCCTCGGCTTCAACAGTCCTTACCAGGATGCCGACACGGTTGTGTTCGGCGCCCCCTTTGACGGCACATCCTCCTTTCGTCCGGGTTCGCGCTTCGGTCCGCCCGCCATCCGCAATGATTCCTATGGTATTGAGACATACAGCCCTTATCAGTATCGGGATATGGCAGAAATCAAAGGACACGATCTGGGGGATCTGGATCTTCCCTTCGGTGATACCAACCAGGCTCTTAAAGAAATCGGAGATTGCGCAAGAAGAATCATAGAAGACCGGAAAAAATTCATCATGCTTGGAGGCGAGCATCTGGTTACCTTGCCCGCAGTGGAAGCCGCTTTGGAAGCGTTTCCCGACCTATGCATCATCCATCTGGATGCCCACACAGATCTGAGGGATGACTATCTGGGAGTCAGGCTATCCCATGCAACAGTCATGAGGCGGGTTTGGGAAATGGTCGGCGACAACCGGATATGGCAATACGGTATCCGTTCGGGAGAACGCTATGAGTTCCAGTGGGCCAGGCAACACACCTGTTTAACTCCCTTTGTTTTGGATGGAATTGAAAAGGCCATAGATGAAATAGGAAACAGGCCGGTTTATCTCACCATTGACCTGGATGTTCTGGACCCCTCGGTCTTTCCCGGCACCGGCACCCCCGAACATGGCGGCGTCACCTTCCGGGAACTCCTGGATTTCCTGATCAAACTCACTCCATTGGACATAAAGGCTGCTGACCTGGTAGAACTGGCACCCCACTACGACCATAGCGGCGTATCTACCGCCGCCGCCTGCAAGTTACTGAGGGAACTGGCTCTTATTCTTTGATCACAGTCCATACCGACATTTGCCCAGGTTTTCGGGAATCCACCCTTACCATTATACCTCCATGACTAATGGTCTCGTATAGCTTGGCACCTGCTGATGCATAGCGCTTCATCGACTCCTCACTGGGATGCCCATACCTGTTTTTACCCACGCTTATAACAGCTATGGTGGGGCTTACCTGCCTTATGAATTCAGCACTTGATGAATATTTCGAACCATGGTGGGGAACCTTTATGAGATCACAATCCAACGCCTTTTGTCCCAGAAGCAGGTTTTCGGAGGGAAATCCGATATCCCCTGTAAAAATCGCACTGAATCCTGCATAATCCAGTCTTGTCACCAATGAGAGCTCATTGGCGTTGGCTGTTTTGCCAGTTGGCATTTGTGTTTTATCTTCAAGTGGATAGATGGCCGTAAGCACAAGGCCATCCTCCGAATAAATAATATCATCCTGATCTGCCAACTCCACAGGGATACCTTTATCGCGGGCATAATCGGTCAGCTCATTCATTTCGCTGTCTTCCGCGTCGGCAATCACCAGTCGTTTGACTCCCATTTTGTCCATGACGCTCTTCAGCCCGTTTATATGATCTGCATGACCGTGGGTTGCAATCATCACATCAATCCGGGTGATTTTCAGGTCGTAAAGAACCGGAACCACAATCATTTCTCCCGTATAGGAACCATCATGGTCATCGTAGATGCTTCCTCCCCCATCAATGATGATGCTCTTACCCGACGGGGTTTTAATAATACTGCAATCCCCCTGCCCCACATCAGCAAAATAGATCTCAAGCTTCCCGGATGGGATCATGTCCAGCAGGATCAGGCTTCCATAAACAGCCAGCATACATGCAATAAGCCAGCTGCCCCATCTCTTTGCGTTGCCTCCTGACTTAAAGCCCTTGACGGTATCACCTCCGTCTACTTCATTTCTGCTGGCATGTCCGGAGCTATCCATGGCAACGGGACACGGTTTCTGAAACTTTCTCTCCATCCAGGGTATACCATAGCGTATGATAAGCAGGATCAGATAATATCCGGCTGTCAGCAAAAAGCTCGGGGTGGCCACAGCCAGTTCCGCCCAGGGCACGGACGAAACAGTCTGAGTTGCCGTGAGAACAATACCGGTTAATAAGGATACAATCCAGCCCAGCACATGGCAGATCGGACGGAACACAAACCAGAAAACCGCCAGAACAGCAGCCAGCGCTGTCAAAATCCCTGTTACTGGAACCACAACCAGATTGGCAAGGATGGATACCACCGAGAAACTGTTGAAGGTTCCTGCTATGACAGGGATCACGCCTAGCTGCGCCGAGAAGGTTCCTGCCAGGGTATCCCTTATCACCTTGGGCATTTTTACAGGAAGTTTTTCAAATACAGGTTTGTAGAATACCACCAGGGACAGGGCAGCACTATGGGAAAGAATAAATCCGATATCGAACAGCATAAAGGTATTCGAGAGCAGGATCAGCAGGACCGAAGCTGATATCGAACAAAAGAAATCAGTTTGCCGCCAGATAATCATGCCCAATAACATAATGCCTGCCATGATGGCAGCGCGAATAACCGACGCTTCCATGCCAGTAGCAAAGACATAAATCAACATTACTGGCAGCGAAACCACCGAAGCCCATCTGGGATTAAGCCCAATTCGTTTAAGCAGCCAGATGAAGGGAAGCAATAGAAAGGCCAGGTTGGCTCCGGATACCGCCATTATGTGGGACAGCCCTGCCCTCCTGAAGGCCTCCTCCATGCTCTCGGGCATTTCCTGGGTGTAACCTATGAGCATTCCGGCCACCACAGAGGCCTCCTGTTCCGGCATGCTTCCATACAGGGCATCCAATATGTTTTTGCGCACAGCATAGCCTGCAGATTTGAGAAAGAAACTCCTGTCGCCCTCCAGAACTCTCAGTTGTGACGAATTTATACTGCATACCCCGGATATACCTTTTGCCGCTAGGAAACGCCTGTAGTCAAATCCCCCGATGTTGCGCTGCACTGCCGGAATTTCTATTGCGGTTCTGATTTGCACCATCTTCCCGTACTGCAATTCCTCCAGAGGACTGTCACTGTAAACACTGACCTTGATCCTGCCTTTACGAATCGGGCTTACTTCTCCATCCGCGGTGATGGTATCCACCAACAGGGTGAAGATAATCCTGCCATCAGAGAATACAGGCTCATCATTAATTGCCCCCTCGACAACTACCTGGCGGCCCTGCCAAGGCAGGAACCTGTTATTGACAGCCTGGATATTAAAAAAGTGCAGCAAAAAACCTGATATCATTAATGGAAGCGCTAACAGAAGAAAGGGTGATCTGCCGGAGAGCCTGCGATAAACAAGCAAGGCGGCAAAGCAGAGGAAGAGTACCGCACACAAACCCGGAATAATTGAGGGTACCTTGTCGGCAACGAGTATTCCAATAATCAGGGCAACTGCTGATACTGCCAATGGTCTTTTCATGGCGGTAACTCCGCAGAATCGCTATATATTTGCGGGCCGTACCCGCTTTCAGCCTTGATTCAGATTTCTCTTCATGATGGCCACGCCGCTGGTTCCGGAGTTACTGAGTGCTCTTTCCATGGTAGGAAAACGCTCAAAGCCAAGACTCTCCCAGAACCTTAGGCCGCATTTATTCTCCTCGGAAACCGAAGCCATCGCTACAGAAGCACCTCTGGATTCGAAACTGTTCAAAAGCTTCCGGACTGCCCAGGTGCCTATGCCTCTGTTCTGAAAGACCGGATCAACAATGATGATATGTATCCATACCACTTTGACTTCGTCAAGATTCCGTAATTCGCAGCATATAAAACCCACAGCCTGGTCATCGCCGAGAACTATCATCGTGGACATCATTGGATGGGACATTATCCTTTCCCTTACCTCGTCCAGGTTCTTGAATCCTGTGGCATAGCCCAGCTCATCGGTCATGGAATACCATTTTTCCAAAGAGGCCATATCCCGTGGGCCTACACTTCTGAAACTGATTTCATGCATACTGATTTCCCGCATTACATCCCTCGGGCAGTCACTTATCTGATTCGGACTGAACAATATACCATTCGGTCCAGCCATTGAAAATATTCTTCCAAAAGGGATTCTTTACACCCCTTATTTCCAGGCTATAGAGAACGGCTTCACGTTTGCGATATAAAGGCAGGATCACAGCTTCCCGGCCTTCAACACCCAGAGCCTTGCTCAGAAGCTCCAAAGTCTCCTCAAGATTGGAATAAAGCGGTATTCGGCTTCCAAGAATCATCATATCGAACCTTCCATTGGACATGGCCTTGATCTCATCTTCCTGACTGGCGTTTTCAAGAACTACTTTAATTCCTATCTCCTGTAGTGCAGCCTGAATCCACTCGGCTGTAATCTGCCTGTCGAGATCCAGACTGTTGTATTTAACGCCAAGGGTCAGGGCTGTCTTAACGCCGTTGCGATATGTATAAAGAATATTCTTCTTCTCATCATAGGTCATCCCCATCTGCTCAAGGGCTACCAGTGTATCCTCCCTGTCTGCTTTCTCCCTGCCCCATTCCACCTCGGTAACTGCCGGAATACCGGTCTCCAGTGGATTCAGGGCCATATATCCGGCCAGGTACCTTAGAAGAGCCGCCCTGAATTCACCACTCTCCATTCTCCTGCCGTCTGCACCGGTAGCGGACAGAAGAATGAATTCAAATCGGTTTCCCACATACTGACTGTACAATATATCAGATCTGTTGGAATAATAATCCATATTATTCCCGCTGACTGTCGCGATATCGATGATGTTCTTCTGAAAAGCACCCATCATCTCATAATCGCCGTCATGGATTATGAAATCTATCCCGTCAACCCAGATGGGGTGGTCAAGGCCATCCGGCACCGAAGCATACCACCAGTCATCATTTCGCGACAGGGATATCACACCCTCATGGAAGGAATCATATTTATATGCCCCTGTTCCTATAAGCTTTTTGTCGGGGTCATATCCATCAATGGGCCAGTCTTCAAACACATGCCCAGGAAGGATGGGAAAGGTCAGCTTCAAAAGATAGTGGGGATCGGGTTTCTTGAGAATAATGCGAATATTCAGCCTGTCGGGAACCATGACGCTGTCTATATTCCTGATATAGTCAGTGTATGGGCTCCCCGTCCCGGCATCCCGTATGGCTTCAATGGTAAAGGCAACATCCTTTGCGGAAAACTCCGAACCGTCATGATATTTTACCCCATCACGCAGCCTGATGTCCAAAGTCATACCGTCTTCACTGAGCTGCCAGGACTCTGCAAGAGAATTCACACAGCTTTCCTCATTATCCGCCACAAACAGGGAATCAAATACAAAGAGTGAAAGGTCGCGGATATACGGATTAGATGTATAAAGGGGATTAAGGGAATCCGGCGTTGTCATGAATAGTCTGAGACGACCACCCTGGGCGGGGCCTGAGTCCTGAGTCAAAACAGGCATCTCTTCACGTACAGCATAATAGCCGTAGTCTTCCTGATTGACAACCTGCTGACCACAGCCTCCCAACCCCAAAAGGAATATAAAGATTAAAGCGATAATGGCTGTTTTTTTCATACTGTACTCCTCATCATAAGTAAAGCTGCTCCGGTTCCGGTATTCCCGCCGCTTCCCCGGTGCGAGAAAAACACATCATGTTCACATTTAGTGCAGATTTGACAACCGTAAATGTTTCGTTCCCGTATGCCATGGGTTAAAAGATTTCTCCTGATGATACCTTCCAGGTCAAGGAACCATTTGTCCCCACGGCTCTTCTTAGCCAATCCTTCTGACCAGTGCCATTTTTCAAAGAATAATTCGGCCACATCGCCTCCCACCTCAAAGCAGCAGACCCGGATATGGGGGCCAATGCTCACCCTGATATCCTCAGGACGGCTACGGTAGTGGGTTTCCATGGTCTTAACCGATTCACCGGCAATATCAAGAAGGGTGCCCTTCCATCCTGAGTGGGACAAGCATATGGATTTTCTCACAGGATCATAAAAGTACAGGGGCACGCAATCAGCGTAGTAGGTAACCAGCATAATGCCGGGTATATCTGTGGTCAGACCGTCTACTGGATCATAGGATCGTTCCCGGACAATACCCATGCCTCTGTGGGTGTCATAAACCCTGAGTATTCGGCTACTATGAACCTGCTTGGATAAGACCATATCCTCAAGAGACACCCCCAACTCCTCCGAAAGGAGCCGGAAATTCTCCATAACCTGTGAGGGATCATCCTCTCTAAAAAAATTCAGGTTCAAAGACTCATAAGGGGCCTGGCTGACCCCTCCAAATCGGGTGGTATAGCCCTGAACCAGTTCCGGGAAATCCTTCATGCCCGGAATTTCAATGATTCTCGGCCTTTTTAGCCGTATGCGCCGTATCTGCGCCCGGGTTTCACTGCCTGGCATACATCCTCCTGAACCAATCAAAGTATCCCCTATAATTTTATATGGATATCGCTATAAAAGCAGCAACATCTTTTTCCACTTTTCTTTGCGCGGTACATGGCCTTGTCGGCCATCCTTACAAGCTCCGCAGGCTGGTCTGAGTCGTCCGGAGCTACAGCAATACCCATGCTGCAACTGATATTTGTAAGCGTCCTGCCGATGATCCTGACCCTTGACAGTCGGGCGAAAAGAGTTCCATAAAACATTTTCAGTTCATCCCGGTTTGCAAAGGGCTTGATTACTACAAATTCATCCCCACCCTTTCTGAAAACCAGGCCAGAATCTCCCAATACTTCCTTGATGGTTTCAGCAAACTCGATTATAAGCTGGTCTCCGGCATCATGGCCATACCTGTCGTTGATGGTCTTAAGATCGTCCATATCCATGAAGATGACGGCCACACGGCCGCCAACACGATTAAAGAGCTTCTGGACCGTCTCTTCAAAATCCCTGTAGCTGAGACACCCTGTAAGAGGATCCCTATACACTTGAGCCTTGAGATACTCCTGCTCTTTTTGCATTTTAAACAAGGACACCTGCATTTGGGCGTAGCTCTTTTTCTTGTCCACATCCCTGGATTCCATCATGGTACTTATGGCGACGTATTCTCTTAGCGACCGGACCTCATTTTCGGTGTCTCCCGTCATCTGAAAGATCTCGGCACTGAGCTTAAGGATATCCTTGAGCAATAAACTGTACTCATATTGGGAAGCCAGTTCACGAGCCCTGTCCAGGTATTTGAGAGCACTGTCATATTGCTTCTGCTCGAAGAAAATCCTGGCAAGTTCATAACATCCCTCAGCGTGGGATTGGAAACAATGATTTCGCCTGGTCAGTTCAAACCCGAGATTAAAATATCTGAAGGCTCTGCGCAACCTGTTTCTCCTGGCAAAAACCAGCGCCAGGAAGAAATAAACGTCGCCTCTCTGTTCCCCGTCATTTTCACGCCAGGCCGCGTTACGAGCCAGTATGCTGTACTCATAGCACTTGTCAAAGTCACCCATCTCCAGATAGATATTTGCTATATTACGTAAATAGACAGCTATGGACTCTCCTGTACCCAGTATCTTTTTGTAGGCTTCGAGTAAATAGGACAGGGCTGTTTCATATTCCTTCAGGTATGAGAAAACCGAGGCCACATTGTTGAGAATCTTGCTTTCAAGCTGCTGGAACTTATGCTTTCTTGCGGTGTCCAGGGCTTCAAGAAAACATTCCAGAGCTTTTGAGTGAACCAGCATATTGTCATAGGTAACCCCCAGAGCATTCACCGCCATGGCCTTGCGTTCGGGATCACCCATGGCTTCGGCTGTCTTGCAGCATTTTTCAAAGATCCCGATGGATTCGGAACTCTGGTTGTAGAGATTAAAAACTCTCCCCAGAGTAAAGAGGCTTTCGAACCTACCTTCCATATACTGGCATGCCTCAGAAAGGCTCAACGCCTCAGTGGCCTTTTGGCGGGAAAGGGAAGGATCGGTGTTGATCTGGCTTCTGGCTTCATCCAGAAGGTTTTCGATTTTTTGGACAGTCTTTCTCATAGGCAACACCATGCCTGGCCATTATTTTGTTGCCCCCCATCAATAAACTGAAACTTTATTATCAGTCCTCCGGCTGTGCTCATTTTGTTGCAATCGTAGTCTTCAGGAATTCAGCTGCTTCCTCGATGTGCTTTATCAGCGGTTCGTCACGGGTGCCAACAATAAAAAGGCTGCAACGGTTTAAAGGTATCAGAATCTTCTGGGCAGGGCTTTCGGCTATGGCAGCAGCCATTCTGGGGGTGAGTTCTCCCAGCATGGAGTTTGCCGATAGAATTCCCACAGAGCCAAGGATATAATCGACCCTGGAAGCATTCACTGCGATAGCGTTCTCTCCTGTTGCGCCCTCGTCTGCTCCTGCCTTGAGCATGGCAGCGGTAGCCAGTGCATTGGTTCCCAGGGCAAGAATCTCAACCTGTGAGCCCAGGGTTTGTCTGATCCTTTCAACCAGGGTTTTGCCCATTCCGCCTCCCTGACCGTCAACCACCGCTATCCGCATAAGAATCCCCCATCGTTTTTTTCATTATCAAGTCGCTAATGTCGCTAATATGGTATTATATCATTCTTTTTACCAACAAAAAAGCTGTCTTCCAAAACATCGATATCAAACACATCTGCAGGGGCATCACTTTTCCTAAACGGCAAAAAAACAACCTGCCGTTTAAGTTCCGGCAGGCTACCTAATCATTAGTTATACCGAAAATCCATGACTCACAGGTCTAGAACCCTGATGCCTTCGGATGCGCATAGTTTTTAGCTGCAACCGATTTGGCCTGCTCCAGCATGGATTCTATGAAAACACCATATCCCCTTTCCGGGTCATTGATAAAGACATGGGTCACCGCACCGATCAGACGTCCATCCTGAATGATGGGGCTTCCCGACATCCCCTGGACAATGCCGCCCGTGGCTTCCAAAAGCCTTCTGTCAGTAATCCTGATAACCATGTTCTTAGTGCTTCCCAAATCCCATTTGGCAATTTTTTGGATCTCTATCTCAAACTCTTCTACTGTGTTACCACGGACACAGGCCAGGATTGATGCTTTTCCCACACGGACAAGGCTATGGGATCCTATCGATATAGGACGGCCCTTGGGATGGATAAAGCTATCGGACAATCTGCCATAAACTCCGAAATTGCTGTTGAGTTCAATATCGCCTATGACCTGGTTCATACTGAGAAAGTCACCTTCCAGTTCACCGGGTGTGCCCTTGATCCCTTTTTTGATGCTTTTAATATTAGATTTCATCAGCTGTCCTGAACCAACTTGAAGCAGGGAACCGGTATCAATATCGCTTATACCATGACCCAGCGCACCATATACATTGCTTTCCGGATCTATGAATGTGAGAGTCCCAATTCCTGCTGAGCTGTCCCTGACCCAGATACCAATACGATATTGAGTGTCTTCAGCCGATTTGATAGGCCTGACCGAAGTGTCATATTTGCTGTTCTGCCGTATATATGTCAGAGGAATGTCTTTTCCATCGGAGTTTTCGATTACCGAAATCAAATCCCTTATGCTTTCAATACTTTTTCCTCCAGCGCTTATGATGATGTCCCCCGCCAGTAATCCGGCCTTCTCAGCAGGGGATACCTTGTTCCCATCATTCAATACAACACTGGAAACATTTATGATCATTACACCGCTTGTTTTCAGCCTTATCCCGACGGGAAAGCCGCAAACAAGAACCTTCTGGCTGGGTATGGACCGAACCTCGATGGTCTTGACCGGTATAAAACCCAGCATTTTTACTTCCATCTCTGCCTGACCTTCATCCGTGCATATGATCTTATAAGGCCTTTCAAAGGCATGTGCAGCTTCATGATCCATATATGTCAGTTTCAGCATGCTGCTGTCGGTAAAAGCCTGAAGGAACAGCGGGGATCGTATGGAGATAGTGTAATCCTCACCTGCAAGAAGTGTAATATGCCCGGGCAGAACAAAAAGGGTCACTGCATAAGCAACAACCAAAATCAGAGATAAAATAAAAAAAGATAATACTAGCCATTTTCTTTTCAGCAAAAGGATCACGCTCCATATGAAATCTCTTTTCATAAGTTAACCCTCGTGCGTGACTCTTATGCCTTCCAATCACTCCATTATTTTCCCATCCAATTGATGATTTTCATGGTATTTTTGAAACAGTCCGACTTGAGAAAGTCATCGGGATAGGAGGATGAGCACATCATGGGATGTCTTGATTCAATCAGATTTCCAGACAGGATTTCAGGCTTATAGGATATAACATTTTTTCCCCAAAGAAACCAGATGAGATCCGGTAAGCTGCCGGAGAGATAGTTCAAGAGCTTGACCGAGAAGGGATGCCAGATCCTGCGGTGAGCTCCAGGTTCGGAGGGACAGGTGCTCAGCCATATGTTCAACAGCAGCACGCCCTGGCGCTCCCAGGCCTTGAATATTCTTTCAGGAGTTTCTAGGTTAAACCTGCCATCGGCAATCTCCGGCAGTATTTGTGAGAATGTTGGGATATCAGAATAATCCTCTATACGATTATAGGTTTTATAGATCAACCGAACAATATTCTTCAGGGAGACCTGTCTGAAAGACTGATGCCATGATCTCAGCGTCCCAACCTCAAATGCCCTGCCAGTTGCGACTCCCGGCTCCGGATAGGGATCCTGACCCAGGATGACAACCTTGATCTTTCCGGGATCAACTGTTAAAAACCGCAGCATACTTTCTTTCTCAGGGGTTACGTTCTCCCCCAGACAGGATTCGATCTTTCCAAGCATTTCAATGGTTTTTTTATCAAGTAAATCCGACCATGCCGGATGTGCGTTTTCAGGAATAAAGGACAATCTAAAACCTCCTGTCCCTGGTATGCATTGCGAGAAGGCGCATCCGACAAAGCAATCTTGTACTTGCCGCTCAAGAAGATATCGCCACGCTTCGCTCCCAATGACATATTAAAAGTGAGAAGCGTGATGTTGGATGTGAGAATTCTTAAGCACTTCTTGCCTCTCACTTCTATTTGATATATTGCCTCAGCTCTTCAATGCGGTCTCGAAGGGCTGCGGCACGCTCGAACTCAAGCTCCCGGGCAGCCTGACGCATCTCTTTTTCCATGGATTCGATCAGGGACGTGATGGTGTCCACATTCAGGGTTTCCATACCCTTAGTCCCGGTCTTGTATTCCTTTGCCTCCTCGGCTGCATGGGTTGCCTCAATGACATCATGCACCGCCTTTTGAATGCTTCTGGGGGTTATACCGTGCTTGACGTTATACTCATGCTGGATCCTGCGTCGTCTGTTGGTTTCACTGATAGCCCTTTCCATGGAGTTGGTTATGGTATCGGCATACATGATGACCCGCCCGTTTACATTTCTGGCAGCCCTGCCTATGGTCTGAATCAGGGAGGTTTCGGATCTTAAGAATCCTTCCTTGTCGGCGTCCAGGATGGCTACCAGGGAAACCTCCGGTATGTCCAAGCCTTCCCTTAGAAGATTGATTCCCACCAACACATCAAACTTGCCCAGCCTCAGATCACGGATGATCTCCATCCTTTCAATGGTATCTATATCTGAATGAAGATACTTCACCCGGACCCCCATATCCGCCATATATTGAGTCAAATCCTCTGCCATCCTCTTGGTCAGCGTGGTCACAAGAACCCTCTCTCCCCTTTGGGCACAATTGTTTACCTCATCCAGGAGATCGTCTATCTGGCCTTTTACGGGTCTTACAATAATCTCGGGATCGATGAGTCCAGTCGGCCTGATGATCTGCTCGACCACCCGGGTTGACAGTTTTCTTTCGTACTCTGCCGGGGTGGCGCTTACATAGATCACCTGGTTGATTCGCTGATTGAACTCCTCAAAGGTCAGCGGTCTGTTGTCAAAAGCCGAGGGCAGCCTGAACCCATATTCCACAAGGGATTCTTTTCTCGAACGGTCACCATTATACATGGCTCCGATCTGGGGTATGGTGACATGAGACTCATCAATCACCAATAAAAAGTCACTGGGGAAGTAGTCAATCAATGTATAGGGAGCACTTCCCGGCTCGCGCCCGCTTATATGCCTTGAATAGTTCTCAATTCCCTGGCAGAAGCCTATCTCCTGCATCATCTCCAGATCGTACCGGGTACGCTGTTCAAGGCGCTGCGCCTCCAGGAGTTTTCCATCTTGTTTCAGTTCATAAAGCCTTTCTTCCAGTTCCCGCTCAATACTGCCTATGGCCTTTTGCATCTTTTCCCGCTTGGTGGCAAAGTGGGATGCTGGGAATACCGCGATATGGGATCTGCGGCCGGTTACCTCTCCTGTAAGGACATCGAGCTCGGTGATCCGCTCGATCTCATCTCCGAAGAACTCCACTCGTAGCGCAGTATTGGTGGAGGAGGGAGGAAAGATATCCAGAATATCGCCCTGCACTCGGAAGGTTCCCCGTTTGAAATCATATTGATTCCTGGTGTACTGGATGTCCACAAGCTTTTCGATAACCTCGTCACGATCCTTGATCATCCCTGGTCTTAGGGACAGCATCAGGTCGGTGTAATCCTCCGGGTCACCCAGACCATAGATACAGGAAACGCTGGCAACGATGATCACATCCCGCCTCTCAAAAAGGGCGGCTGTGGCCGAGTGCCGCAGCTTGTCGATCTCATCGTTTATAGAGGAATCCTTCTCAATATAGGTATCGGTGGAAGGAATATAGGCTTCGGGCTGGTAATAGTCATAATAGCTGACAAAGTACTCCACCGCATTATCCGGAAAGAACTCGGTGAATTCATTGCAGAGCTGAGCGGCCAGTGTCTTGTTATGGGCAATAACCAGCGTGGGCTTTTGAACCCTCTCGATGACATTGGCAATAGTATAGGTCTTACCCGAACCCGTGACGCCCAAAAGTGTCTGATGACGGCTGTTGCTCTTTATCAGCTCTGTGAGCTGCTCAATAGCCTGGGGCTGGTCGCCGGTCGGCTTATAATCTGATTTGAGCTTAAATTCCGGCATGGGTCTCCCTCCGTCTGCTTATCCGGACTGTGCCCACAGCCCGAATACAGGTAAAAATACAAAAGGCCATACATGCGGGATTGCATGTACAGCCCATCTAAAGCGAATTTACAAAATCATTCCCTCAGAAGGAATACGAGTATTATGGAAACAATAACAAACAGTACCGCAATCCATCCGGTATACTTGCTGAGCAGAGCTTCATAGGCACGAGCCTTGTTTTTACCGAAGAAAGTCTCCGCGCCTCCAGCGATGGATCCGCTCAGGCCGGCAGATCTTCCCGACTGAAGCAGTACAATGGCTATTATGGCCAGACAGATGATCAGATATATAATATTAACAACCAGACTCATTACACTCGCAACCTCCATTGAGTTTATACAGCACGTACAATTGTAACACAAAGAATATTACATGACAAGTAACAATTTGTCATGACCGGCGGAAGGATCAGAGACGCTTTTCCAGTTCTGCCTTTTCCGCCTCAAAGCCTGGTTTGCCCAGCAGTGCGAACATATTCTTCTTATAGGCTTCCACTCCGGGCTGATCGAAGGGATTGACCCCTAAAAGATAACCGCTTATGCCGCAGGCCTTCTCGAAGAAATAAACCAGATAACCAAACCAGTAGGCGGTCATTTCAGGAACGCTCACAACCAAGTTGGGGACCCCTCCGTCCACATGGGCCAGGATGGTTCCCTTCATGGCCATCTTATTGACAAAATCCATCTCCCTGCCGGCAAGATAATTTAGTTTATCCAGGTCATCCTCCGTCTTTATCATGTCAAGGTTTTTTTTGCACTTCTCCACATTGAGAACTGTCTCGAAAATATTCCTCAGTCCATCCTGGATGTACTGCCCCATGGAATGAAGGTCTGTTGAGAAATCCACCCCCGCAGGGAATATTCCTTTTTTATCCTTGCCCTCACTCTCTCCGTACAGTTGCTTCCACCATTCGGTAAGATAGTGGAGGGATGGTTCGTAGTTTACGAGTATCTCGGTGGTTTTCCCTTTCCTGTAAAGGGCATTCCGAACCGCTGCGTAAAGGTAGCAGTCATTCTCAGAATAAGGCTTTTTGCAATCAACATACGCATCCTGAGCGCCCTTCATCATCCCGGCAATATCCACACCGGCTGCCGCAATAGGAAGAAGGCCTACAGCCGTGAGAACCGAAAAACGGCCGCCCACATCATCAGGAATGACGAACTGCTCATACCCTTCTGAATCCGCCAGGGTCTTCAGTGCACCCTTTGCCTTGTCGGTGGTGGCATAGATACGACCCCTGGCTCCTTCCTTCCCATACTTCTTTTCCATATAATCCTTTATGATCCTGAACGCAATGGCAGGCTCGGTGGTGGTACCCGATTTGGAAATAACATTGACCGATATCTCCCTGCCCTCTACCAATTCCAGCAGTTCGGCCAGATAGGTGGAACTTATGCTGTTTCCGGCGAAATAAATCTCAGGACCGTTACGCTTTTCCTTTGGGAGCATATTGTAGAACGAATGGGTCAGTGCTTCAATGGCAGCCCTTGCTCCCAGGTACGATCCTCCGATTCCAACCACAATCAGAACATCCGAATCCTGACGTATCTTCTCAGCGGCTTTTTGGATTCGGCTGAATTCTTCCCTGTCGTACCCATGGGGAAGTTCAACCCAACCCAGATAGTCACTTCCCGGCCCGCTTCTCTCATGGAGCATATTATGAGCCGAAAGAACCTGGGGCTCCAAATAGCTGATTTCATGTTCGCTGATAAAACCCAGTGCATTCTTGTAGTCAAAACTCAGTTTTCTCATTGTAGTTCATACCTTTCCTCAAATATAGTCTTAGCATAAATTACCTGGACTATTCTATCACGTTTTCCCATTCTTGTGTATTAAAAAAAGGTATAAAAAAATGCGACTGCTGTCGACAGATTAATGGAGGGATAAAAAAGATACGGCAATGGAATTGCTGTCACAGATCAGACTTTAATGTCCACATTGGCACCAATATGGGGATTGACACTTTTCTCCATCACCTTGATCAGAGCCTGGTTATTTGATTCCATGTTATCCATGGCTTTTTTCAATACCGCAATACCCGCCTGCTGTTTGACTGCGTTTTGGTGAGAGATAACCGATAGTGCCGCAATATCCACAAAAATCAACTCCTTTTTTAAGGACTTACATTGTTTATTTACCCGAAAAATGAGTAGCCGACACAATTATTAATAAAAAACCTCCCATACCCAGCGGAAGGGAGGCTTAAAGCCAATCAATCATTCATCCCAGAGGATGGATCCTGTATTCATAGCTCACCATATCGGGATCAATTTTATATCTCTGTGCCCTCCTGTATTCAAAGAACTTGGGCGCCACCTGGGGATACATGGCATAGGTCAGGACATCCTCTTCCTGTTCCATATACTCAGCCATCTCAGCCTTGATTCTGTCCAGTTCGTTGGGAATAAGATCCGCCGGTCTGCATGTAATGGGCTCCTCATCCCCGATAATCTTTTTTGTGATCTCTTCAGATATGGGGGCAGGAGTTTTGCCATATTCACCCCTGACAAGACCCTTGGTCTCCTTGGGCACCATCTTGTAGCGTTCACCTGAAATAACATTCAGTACAGCCTGGGTTCCAACTATCTGGCTTGTGGGCGTAACAAGGGGCGGATATCCCAAATCCTCCCTCACCCTGGGTATCTCCTTTAGAACATCCATGTACAGGTCTTCTTTCCCCGCCTGTTTCAGTTGGGAGACCAGATTCGAAAGCATTCCTCCGGGTACCTGATAGATCAGTGCGTTGACATCGACACCCATAACCTTGGTGTTTAAAAGGCCGCTGCCCAGATATTTCTCCCTGAGGCTGCGGAAATAATCGGCTATTTCGGTCAGGAGTTCAAGATTATACCCTGTATCATAGGGTGTATCCTTCAAGGTCGCCACCAGGGACTCTGTGGGGGGCTGGGATGTACCCATGGCCATAGGGGAAACGGCGCAGTCTATCACGTCCACTCCCGCCTCAATGGCCTTAAGATAGGTCATGGATCCTACCCCGCTGGTATAGTGGGTATGAAGCTGGATGGGAACCTTCACATTCTCCTTGAGGGCTTTCACCAATTCATAGGCCTGGTAGGGAACCAGAAGACCGGCCATATCCTTAATGCAAATCGAGTCCGCACCCATCTCAACAAGGATCCTGGCATCCTCCACAAATTTGTCAAGACTGTGATATGGACTGGTGGTATAGGAAAAACACCCCTGAGCGTGTCCCCCTTCTTTCTTGCAGGCTTTTATTGCCCGCTCCACATTCCTCAGATCGTTGAGGGCATCAAATATTCTGATGATATTAATACCGTTGGCAATGGATTTCTGTACGAAATAATCCACCACATCATCGGCGTAATGCTTGTATCCTACAAGGTTCTGACCTCGCAGGAGCATCTGCAGATTTGTCTTTTTCGCTTTCTCCCGTATCTTCCGAAGCCTTTCCCAGGGATCCTCGTTCAAAAACCTCAGGCATGAATCGAAGGTGGCTCCTCCCCAGCATTCCAATGAGTGGTAGCCCACCTGATCCAGCTTTTCTACTATGGGCAGCATATCATCGGTGGTCATCCTGGTAGCGATAAGGGATTGATGTGCATCACGCAAAACAGTTTCTGTAATCTTAACACCCATTATCTATAAGTCCTCCCAACTGGCTCAATTTAAAGTCATTATAACGTCCCCGCTGTTCACCTGCTGATTTCTGGAAACGTCTATACTGGCTACTACGGCATCCTTTGGTGCCAGGATCTCATTTTCCATCTTCATGGCTTCAAGGATTGCGATGACCGTACCCTTTTTCACGCTGTCACCTGTATTCACCTTGATATCAAGTATGGTTCCGGGCATTGGAGAGGTGATCTTAATGGAACCTGCCGTTCCTGATGGAGTCTGGGGCGCAGGAGCGGATTCAGGCCCTTGAACGGGGGCGGGTGCAGGCGCAGCCGGGGTTGCAGGTGTTTCGTAAGCCATCGGTGCCGGTGCCGCTGCTGTGGCTGTTCCCATCGCAGGGGCGGCTGGAGCCGATACCCCAACCTCCTCGACATCTACTTCATAACGATTACCATTTACATTTACAACAAACTTTCTCATCATGGCAGCTCCTTCCATCCGTCGATCAAGATATTGGCATCATTGCCTGATCATACCCTGATCGTTCTGTCTTATGCTTATTCCCGAAAAATGCGGGATGACCTGTGGCATATAGTGGTGCCGTATTTTTTAAAGAGGTATGTTTCCATGTTTTCTGGGCGGTCTTGTTTCCCGCTTTCCTGACAGCATATCCAGCGTGCCTGCAATACGCTGACGGGTTGTGGCAGGCTCTATCACATCATCCACATAACCCCTGGCAGCTGCAATATAGGGATTGGAAAACTTGTCCCTGTACTCCTGAATCTTTTCCTTTCTGAAGGCAATAGGGTCATCGGCTTTGCCGATCTCCTTTTTGAAGATAATATTGGCGGCTCCATCGGGACCCATGACGGCTATCTCCGCCGTAGGCCATGCCAGCACCATATCTGCGCCCAGATGCTTGCTGTTCATGGCAATATAGGCACCGCCATAGGCCTTACGGACGATGATATTAATCTTGGGAACCGTTGCCTCTGAAAAAGCATATAACAGCTTGGCTCCATGCCTTATGATGCCGCTATGTTCCTGTTTTACCCCCGGCAGATACCCCGGAACATCGGTAAAGGTGATCAGTGGGATATTGAAGGCATCACAGAAACGGACAAAACGCCCTCCCTTATCAGAGGCATCCACATCAAGAACACCTGCACTGACCCGTGGCTGGTTGGCCACAATCCCAACAGTTCTGCCCCCGATCCGGGCAAAGCCGACAATGATGTTCCTGGCAAAGTTCTCGTGCACCTGGAAAAAATCCCCGTCATCCACAACCCTGGAAATGATGTTCAGCATATCGTAGGGCTTGTTTGGATCGTCGGGAATTATGGTGTTCAACTCTTCATTCAGCCGGTTCACATCATCCCCGGTAAGAAGGATCTCCGGATCACTCAGATTGTTATCCGGCAGGAAGCTGATCAGCTTCTTTATCTGACTGAAGCAGGTCTCTTCATCGGACGATGCGAAATGAGCCACACCGCTGACAGTGCTATGGGCGCCGGCACCGCCCAGGGCTTCAAAGGTTACATCTTCACCCGTAACAGCCTTGATAACCGATGGACCGGTTATGAACATATGACTGGTATTCTCAACCATGAATATGAAATCGGTAATGGCCGGAGAATAAACAGCGCCTCCGGCACAGGGACCCATGATGACTGAAATCTGGGGAATGACACCCGAGGCCATGGTGTTTCTTCGGAAAATCTCCCCGAAACCGCCAAGGGCATCAATCCCCTCCTCAATTCTTGCTCCGCCGGAGTCGTTGATGCTGATAAATGGGGCTCCCATCTTCATGGCCATATCCATGACCTTAGTAATCTTCTTCGCATGCATCTCACCCAGAGATCCGCCGATCACGGTAAAATCCTGGGACGAAACATAAACCAGCCTGCCGTCCAGGGTTCCATAACCGGTTACGACACCATCACCGGCAACCTTCTTCTGCTGAAGGTCAAAATCGGTACCCCGTGTTTCAACAAAGGCGTCCATCTCCACAAAGCTTCCCTCATCCAAAAGAAGCTCTAGCCGTTCCCTGGCTGTACGCTTTCCGGCCTGATGCTGCTTTGCGATTCTTTCCTCCCCGCCTCCCTGAAGAATGCGCTCTCTTCTCTGGCGAAGGTCATTAATCTTATCGTAAGTCGTCATTTTTTCACCTCAAAACTGTGAATCAGTCGGGATTCCATCAGATCGTTAATTAATTAACCTTTTAATTATAACTAGGTCATAACAATTATATAGTAGTATAACCGCTTTTGCAACAATTATCGGAAATTGATTTTGCCCGTTTTTACTGGTTGGAAGAATAAAAATTGCCAGCAATTGAAGCGGGACGGCTGTTTGAAAAACCGTCCCGTTAAAATCATTAATAATCTGATTGCAGCTTATGTCTCCTGTGGATAATCCCTAACTGCTCTTCTCGCTCAGTCTCAGCGTATCGGCCACCATGGCTATGAATTCCGAATTGGTCGGCTTTCCCTTACGGGTATTGATGGTATATCCGAACAGGTCATTGATGGTATCCACCCGCCCTCTGTTCCAGGCAACTTCTATAGCATGCCTTATTGCCCGTTCAACCCTGCTGGGAGTTGTTTTATGAGCCTTGGCCAACTCAGGATACAGCCTCTTGGTAACAGCACTTATAATCTCCCGATCCTTGAAAGCCATCATGATGGCATCGCGCATGTACTGATAGCCCTTGATATGGGCAGGTACACCAACATCCCGCATAATCTGGGTGATCTTCGACTGGACGCTGTCACCGCTTGAAGCGGCTATCTTGACAGCTGGTGCGGGAGTTACGGTACTGCCCTCCATACGCAGGACAGTGGGGCTGTGGGTCCTCACCAGCTCCCTGATTCTCTCAACAAGAACTCCCAGATCAAAGGGTTTTACAATGTAGTAGATAGCACCCAATGAAAGGGCTTGCTGAGTGATCGTGTCCTGTCCCACAGCAGATAGAACGATGAACAAAGGCTTTTCTGATGGACTGACATCCTTGTAGCGGGTAAGCACACCCAGTCCGTCAAGCCTTGGCATGATGATATCCAACACGACAATATCGGGTTTGGTTTTTTCGATCATGTCAATGGCATCCTCACCATTTTCCACTCTTGCAGTCACTTCGATGTCGGGCTGACTCTCCAAAAATTCACAGATTATCATGCCAAATGCGACATTATCATCCGCTACCAGAACACGAATCTTATTATTCACACTGAACCTACCTCCTTAGTATATCTACTGCTAATTATATTGTTGAATTCCACAATTTACAAGTAAACTTTTTATATTACCTGAATTGTTTTGTGCCGATGCAGTATTTTCCCACATCGAACCATACCTAATCAGGGAAATATGACGAAAGATGTCTCAGCCGCTGATGCCAAAAAGCTGATTCTACAAAAAAATCAGCCCGCATTCATCACGCAGGCTGACAGTTCAGTGTAGGTCTGATTTTCACCTTTAGAGCACGTTCACCGTTATATTCGAGGCACCGCTGTTTACATGAAGGTAAACAAATCTATCCGCTGAATCGAAATTTGAGGATTCATAGTATTTGCCTTTTTTTTCAATGGTTATACCATTCCCGCCGATATCATTCACTGCAGCGTTGGATACTATGCGGATTCCGGTTCCCTCCGGTATGGAAATGCTCATGCTTACAGCACCACCGTTACATTTAACAGTGGTTTCGTCCTGCAGGTTTCCTGCCACAATCCTCAGATCACAGGTACCTGTATTAATTTCACAATTTTCCAGCGGAAAACCTGAAAAGTCAATAATCCCATCAATAGCGCCGGTATTGAGCTCAAGATCCCACCTTACATCTTTGCTCAGATTTGCGTAAAAGTTTCTGCCAGAGCCAAGATCCAGGGGTTCCCATCTCTGATAGAACCGTATGGTACTGTCCCTGCCGCCTTTATAATTATGTCTCAGACCTTTGATGTTGGAGCTAACCCGCGCCAGTGCTGAGTCAGCGGATCCTATACGGATGCTCGTGGTTCCTGTATTGACCTCCATTTTGGCATGCTCCATGCCATCTTTAAGTTCAAAGACATGGTCATTGCCCTCTTCCATAAGACTGTGTCCGGCATTACCCAGGTATATCCCATAGCCGCCTACGAGGGCGATAGCCAAAACCCAAACAACTGCCTTCATCACATGATCCTCCTTCTTTAAAAGGAGAGTGATGCCGGCGGCCACAATAAAGACCGGCCATAATGTTCTGATAGCACCCATGATATCAAACGGAACCATACCGCTTGATGCCAGTATCCATAATATCCCAATTATTATAAGCAATGATCCCCAGACTATGTGCGATCTTCTCATATCGTCCACCCCTTCCGGCCTAAGCCCTTCTGCCGTCAAACAGCATATAAAGGCCGCTTATGACCAACAACCCCGCAAAAACATAGCGCCAGTCAAGCCAGGCGAAGAACATGCGGGCCAGAAGAAAAACCCCCGCTGCGATCAGCAGAGTTCCAAATATCACCCTGGATCTCCCATTCCCGGGCTCACCATATTCTCTGTCATCGGCAAAAGTACTCTCTTCATGGTAGCTATGTCCGTAATCATGGTTATCATAGTGGGAGCCACGATTCGCCTGGACGTCATAGGGCACAATGATGACACACAAGAAGTACACAATCAAGCCGGGTAATACACCGCTGGCCAGGATGGCTACGAAGGCCAGAAGCCTCACAATGGATTTATCCATGCCGATATAGTCGGCCAGACCCGAACACACGCCTCCAATAATCTTGTCGTTTATTTTTCTATAAAACCTTCTTCCCATACAGACACCTCTATTCCCGAAAATGAGGAACTCAGTTCCTATCTTTTCATCTAATTCTACGTGTGAGGTTTTCATTTGTCTGATATGGGTAAGAAAGGAAACGGCGGACTAAGTATGAGATTAAGTGATTCCGTAAAAGGCAGGGTCGCCCTATGAACGGCTCAGTAGCCCAAATCCAGTATCCTGGCTGAGATCTCAGCAAATACCGGAGCGGCACTAATACCTCCACTGGTGCCGTCCTCAATAAATACACTCATGGCATACCGCGGGCTGACCACGGGGAAATATCCCACAAACCAGGCATGCAGTACATCCCTGTCATTCCGGATCCATCCGGTTTCAGCGCTTCCTGTTTTTCCGGCACTTCCGCCAAAGCCCTGGATATTTGCCAGACGGCCAGTGCCATCCTCCACAGTCATCATCATCATCTTTTGGAGGGTCTCGGCGGTCTCCTTTTTTAGCACCCGCTCCCATGCCGGAGATTTTATATTTCTAATTTTTTCACCCCGGTCGTTGACAATGCAGTCTATAACCGAGACCCTGTTGAGAATACCGCCATTGGCGATAACTGACACCAGGTTGGCTGCCTGAACAGGGGAAATGAGAAGATCCCCCTGACCAATTGACAGGTTGGCGATCTCGGCGGGTGAGGTATAGCCCATGGTGTTGGGCAAAAGCCCATAAGGCTCGTCAATACCCTGATGGTACAAGCCTGTTCTTTGCCCCAAACCAAGTCTTTCTGCCATGGCAATGATGTCGTTTTTGCCCACCTGCTGTCCCAGACCGATAAAGTAGGAGTTGCAGGACTGAGCAAAGCCCTGAGCCATATCCAGCGCCCCATGACCGCCCCTGTCGTAGTTCCAGCATTTCATCATCAGATCTCCCATCATGACATAGCCCGGACAATCATGGGTAACCTCGGGAGAAATCCCTTTTTCCAGAGCCGCTGCGGCCGTGACAATCTTGAAGATAGAGCCAGGGGTATACTCACCCAATGCCCGGTTGAACAAGGGCTGGGTTTCATCTTTAAGAGCATGGTTAACGTTTGAAGGGTTAAAAGCAGGACGTGAAGCCATTGCCAAAAGATCCCCGTTAAGAATGTCCACAATGACAACCGCTCCCCGGTCTACCATCATGTCCATGGTTTCCTCAACAATTTGCTGCATATGGTAATCCAGCGTTGTTTTTATATTAAGCTTATGCACTCCCGTGGTGTCCCAGATGCGGTACCCGAATTGCTCCATGGCTGAATTCCCCGCATCGGCCAGCACCCCTGCATAAACGCCTCCGCCCTTCTCCAGTGTATTCTGATAAACCTTCTCTATACCCGAAAGTCCTTCCTCTCCCCTTTCATCAACATATCCTATAACATGGGCAGCCAGCATCTCTTCCGAGTTGCGTACCGGAACTTCCACTATGCTCAATCCGGTTATCCCGGCATTCATAATCGCGTCCGCCTGTTCATCCGATACCTTGATGGCATAGGGCAGGTAATTCCTTGCGACGACGCCCTCCAGTTCATCCATGGGCTTGCCCAGAAGATCGGATGCCCGGCTCAGCCCCGATGCATCCTTCAGAAGGTCCGCCGGCTGGATCAGGGCAAGGGACTGTTTATGACGGTTTGTGAACTTTATGCCGTTCCTGTCCAATATGTCCCCCCGCTCGTTATGGATTCTTGTATACCTCCAGCGCTGAACCGCCGCAGCTTCGGAATACTCGTCACCCATTACCGCCTGAATGGAGAACATCCTGAAAGCAAGAAACAGCAAAAGGATTAAAAAAAGATATTTAAGAAAAGAAATGCGTGATTTCATGATCATACTCTCCTTTTAAGGAGTATTCCCGAAACCACGCATCTTCATAAGCTATGTTGAAGTAATAACAAGGTCTTTATTTGAGCACTTCCCAGTAGTCTGCAGCCCTTTCAATGTCTTCCAGGACTTGCCTCTTAAGGGCGTCTACGCTCTCAAAGCGCTTCTCCCCCCTCAGTTTTTTGAAGAAGCAAACCTCTATTTCCCTGCCGTACAAGTCGTCATGATAATCCAAAATATGAGTCTCTATGCTGAACCTGCCTTCCCTGCCCCTCACAGTCGGAGCATAGCCAACATTGGTTATGCTGTTCAACCACCTGTTATCGGTGAAGGTCTTGGTGATATAAACACCATTGGCCGGTACCACCATCTCCGGATCAGCGATGATGTTGGCTGTAGGAAATCCCAGGGTACGCCCAATTCTGCGGCCGTCAACAACCATGCCTTTCAGTGAGAAATGCCGTCCCAGGAGCTGAAACACCCTTTCCATCTTCCCCTTTTTAATGTACTGTCGGATGAGTGTGCTGCTCACAATCTCCGAGTTCACTCTGACTGGCGGAACCACAATAACCCTGAAGCCGTACTTATCTCCCAGCCTCTTTAATAGTTCGGGATCGCCCTTTCCCATATAACCGAAACGATAGTTGAAACCCACAACGGCCAGCCTCATGTTAAGCCCGTCCACCAGGATGTTTTTAATAAAATCCTCCGGCGAGAGATGGGAGAATTCCTCGTCAAAATCCTGGTAATAAAGCCAGTCAATATCCTGAGCCTCAAGTACCCTTATTTTCTGATCATTGGATGTGATAAGGGGATTTACCAGATTCTTTCTAAGTATGTTTTCAGGATGCTTCCTGAAGGTATAGACCACGGATGCAAGCCCATTCAGGCGGCATTCGCTGATGAGTGTTCCGATCAGCGCCATATGACCTATATGAAGCCCGTCAAAATTCCCCAATCCAACACCGGTGTATATGTTCCTGTCCAGTTTGTCTGTCCGTGTAATGACCTGCAATTTACCGTCCCCCCAGCCATTTTTGGCTTTTGATCATCTGTTTGCCGCCCTGGCCAATAATCTTCCCTATGGAGATAAAACTTCCGTTCTCATGATATATCCTGACAAGGCTCCCCCACTCATCCAAAGAGCCTGGACAGGGAACGGCCATGCCGTTTCCCAGTCTTCGGGCCTGATCGCCAGTCACCGTTAAGCATGGAAAATCAGTCAGTGCCATGTCCATTTCAAGGACAACATCCGGTAAGGAACCGTCATCGGCACGCTTCTGCACTTCCTCAAGAGTAATGGAGTCTTCCAGGTGGAACGGGCCGGTTCTGGTTCTGACCAGGGATTCCATATGCCCGCCGCAGCCCAGCCTGGCTCCTATATCGGCACAGAGGGTTCTGACATAGGTACCCTTGGAACATGAAACGTCAAAGATGACCCTGACATCCTCACCCTCTCTTAAAATTTTAAGGTTTTCAATAGCTTTTATGGCTACCGGGCGGGGCTTTCTTTCGATCTCAATGCCCTGGCGCGCCATTTCATAAAGCCTCTTCCCATTTATCCGGACAGCCGAGTACATGGGTGGTACCTGCATGATATCCCCCACAAAGGAAAGAATGGCTTCCCGTATCTCTTCATCGGTGCTGGCAACCTCCCTACAGGCAAGTATTTCCCCAGAGGCATCCTGGGTATCGGTCTCAACGCCCAGCCTTAGCACCACATGGTAGGACTTGTCCTTCTCCATCAGGAATTCTATGACCTTGGTGGCTCTTCCGACACAAACAGGAAGCACCCCAGTCGCATCAGGATCAAGGGTGCCGGCATGTCCAATTTTCTTTATCTTCAAAATCCCCCTCAGCCTGCGAATGACTCCGAATGAGGTCATACCGGAGGGCTTGTTTATATTAAGTATACCATCCATTCATCCTTCACCCTTCAAGCTGACCTTAATGACATCTGCCAGGGATCTGACGATATCCTCCAGATCACCCTCTGCACTGAACCCGGCGGCTCGTTTATGGCCGCCTCCGCCAAACCTTTCAGCAACCTTTGAAACGTCCACATGATCGTTGGATCTCAGGCTGCCCTTGAAATTTCCCGGCTTCTCTTCCTTAAGAAACAGGGAAACCTCCACTCCTTCCAGGTTTCTTCCAATATTCACAAGCCCTTCAGTATCTTCCAGCTTGGCGTTGAAGGAGGCAAGATCACCCCAGCGCAGATATGATACAGCCAATTTCCCATCGAAAAGGAGTTTCAGAGAATTCATGGTCTGCTTCATCAAGAAGAGTTTGGCATAGGATATCCTGTCGAACACCTTCATATTGGCATAGGTAAAATCGATGCCGGTTCTCATCAGCGCGCCGGCAATCTCCATGGTTTCGGGTGTGGTATTGGAGAACCGGAAGCCACCGGTATCGGTGATGATGGCGGTATACAGGCACAGGGCAATATCCTTGGTGATGGGAAGTCCCATATACTCGGTCAGAAGCCTGAAAATGATCTCTCCGGTAGCCGATGCATCTGTGTTAACATAGGATATGTCGGCCTCAACCTTGTTGGTGGCATGATGATCCAGGCTCAGACGAATCTCTGCGTTCTGGTATATACCCAGTCTCTCACCCAGCCTGTTGATATCCCCGTTGTCAATATTCACAGCCACATGGTACCGGTCTTTCGGGGTATTCTTGATTAAATCCAGACCTGGCAGGAAATCCAGCGTGGCAGGAACCTCCTCCTCTATGAGCACATCCACCTGGCAATGATGGCTGTTCAGAGCCAGTGCCAAAGCCAGGGAGGCTCCCAGCGCATCCCCATCCACATTCAGATGGGGCATGATAGCAATATTACTGGCCTTGCTGAGAAGTTCCGCAATAGCCTCCAGTTTTTGATCAGACATATTCTTTCTTTCCTTCACTACAGATTAATCGCTGTCGGATGCCTTCCCCGATCCGCCCATGGTTTCCTCAATGAGCTTGCTGATATGGATCCCATGCTCAATGGATTCATCAAGCTTGAATTGGATCTCGGGCGTATAGCGCAAACTGATCCTCTGTCCTATTTCCCGGCGGATAAATCCCGAGGCGCTGGTCAGAGCCGTAATGGCATCCTTCTTTTTTTCTTCATCCCCGTATATGCTCACATAGACCTTAGCATATCTCAGATCTCTGGTTACCCTTACAGCAGTAATCGATACAAAATCCGGAAGTCGGGGATCTTTGATGCTATCTCTGATGATATTACTCAGTTCTTTTTTGATCTCCTCTGAAATCCTGTCGGTTCTATCCATAACTTTCATCCCTCTTCTTTATCATCATGGGCTCGATATCGTCTTATAGCCACGCATAGTTTATATGCCCAATACTATAATATACCCATTGTCGACCGTTTACTGAACTGACACACTGAAATCCCCGGATTGTAAATTCACCGCTCCGGACCTCCGGAACGGCGAATTATATCCACACCGCTATCTTTTAAGGACTCAGCGCTGTATCTCTTCCATATGGTAGGCTTCTATAATGTCGCCTTCCTTTATGTCATTGAATCTTTCTATCATCAGACCGCATTCATAACCGGCGCTGACCTCACGCACGTCATCCTTGAAGCGTTTCAACGACGCAAGCTTTCCTTCGTAAACTACAATACCGTCACGAACCAGCCTAATGTCGGAGTTTCTGTTTATCTTTCCATCAAGAACATAGGCGCCGCCAATGGTACCAAGGCTTGAAACCTTGAACAGCTGGCGTATCTCAACATGACCGTCCACAACCTCTTTATAGGTGGGCTTGAGCATACCCTTCATGGCTTTCTCGATATCTTCAATGGCATCATAGATAACCCTGTACAGTCTTATATCAACGTCTGCCGCCTGGGCAGCCTCCATAACATTGACTCCCGGACGGACATTGAAGCCTATGATGATGGCATTGGAAACATCGGCCAAAGCCACGTCGGACTCGGCAATAGCACCAACTGCGCCATGTATAACCTTAACCTTGACCTCTTCATTGCTGAGCTTCTCCATGGACTGCCTGATGGCCTCCACAGAGCCCTGAACGTCAGCCTTGACAATAAGGTTGAGATCCTTCACCTGACCTTCCTGAATCTGACTGAACAGATCCTCCAGGGAAACTCTGCTGCGTGATCCGATGCTCTTCTCCCTGGCCTGAGCCTTTCGTTTCTCCGCAAGCTGCTTGGCTGTCTTTTCATCGGTCACCACATAGAATACTTCTCCTGCCTCCGGCACCTCTGACAGACCGAAAACCTCCACCGGAACCGATGGCCCGGCTTCCTTAATCTTCTTGCCCTTATCATTGACCATGGATCGTATATGCCCGTAGGCCGAACCTGAAAGCACGAAATCTCCGGTCTTCAGGGTTCCTCTTTGTACCAGCAGGGTTGCCACAGGACCTCTGTTCTTATCAAGCATAGCCTCAATGACCGTACCTTTGGCCTGCTTGTTGGGATTGGCCTTCAATTCCAGAATATCTGCGGTAAGGAGAACCATCTCCAGAAGCTGGTCGATATTCTCACGCTTTTTGGCCGATACGGGAACAGCAATGACATCTCCGCCCCATTCCTCAATCAACAAACCGTGCTCGCTGAGCTCCTGCTTCACCCTGTCCGGATTGGCATTTGGTCTGTCGATCTTGTTTATAGCCACAATAATCGATACACCTGCAGCCTTGGCATGGTTGATGGCCTCTACGGTCTGGGGCATGACACCGTCATCCGCAGCTACCACCAGGATGGCGATATCGGTAACCTGAGCACCTCTGGCGCGCATGGCAGTAAACGCCTCATGACCAGGGGTATCCAGGAAGGTGATGTCCCGACCGTTCAGGTTAACCGTGTAGGCTCCAATACGCTGGGTGATCCCGCCCGCCTCGTGTTCTACAATATTCGCACTTCTTATGGCGTCCAGCAGCGAGGTTTTACCGTGGTCAACATGACCCATGACAACAACAACCGGAGCACGAGGCTTCAGATCTTCCTCAGCGTCCTCACTGTCATCAAAGAGGATATCCTCTTCGCTCACCACCACTGCTTTATGTGCCTTAACACCATATTCATCTGCCAGAATGGCCGCAGTATCAAAATCCAATTCCTCGTTCTGTGTCACTGCAATGCCCATCAGGAACAATTTCTTAATCACATCTGCAGAGGTCTTCTTCAGCGCTTCGGCCAACTCCTTGACGGTAATGATCTCAGGAATTGTAATATCGGTAAGAACAGCTTTTGGTGGAATATGCTTCTCTTTTTTAACCTTCCCCTTCTTCAAGCGCTTTTCTGCGCGCTTAACATTCTTTGCCTCGTGAGCGTCATCGTAGAATGTATCTATCACAAATTCATCCGACATCATATCGGATACACTTGCTTTGTGCCCCACAATATCAATCTTTTTCTTCATACGGCTCTTCTGGGAGAATGCTGCTGCGGGTCTTACAGTTTCTCTCTTCTGTTCCTTCTTTTCTTCCTTTCTCTTTTCAACAACCTGCATCTCCCGGCGTTCACCGCGGGTTAACACCTTTTCCTCGGCCTGCCCGGCAGGTATCGAAACCTTGGGTATCACCAACTGGTCGCTCCTTCTGTCGGAACGACGATCCCCATAGGCTCTTCCGGCCGTTCTTCCCTCTCCGGATGGCCTTCTTTCGCCACGGCGCGGGTAATCTCCCCTGGACCTTTTCTGTGGGTCTCCGCTACCCCTGTCGGAAGTAGCAGCCGCTCCAGCGGCTGGGGTGCGCTGCTCGGTCTTGCTTGAGCTGTCCTCAGCTGCTGTCCTGGCGTCGGACTTTTCATCCCTTGCCGAACTCTTCCTGCGTTCATCCCGGGCAACCACGGCACTGGCAGGCTGCTCGGCTGATTTTTGAGCATATTCCTCTTTCTCGTCTTTTGCCTTTGTCGCTACGGTTTCAGCCTTTTGAGCCTGTTTCTCTTTATCCTCAGTCTTTTCACCGGTCTTAGCTGCTGTCTGAGTCTTCTTTTCTTCTGCCTTTTTGGTCTCGGCTGATGTTGTTTCCTTCTGCATGCTTTCCTGTTCTTCCATTTCGCTGGATTTGTCACTGTCTTCAGCTTTTTCAAAATCAGATATGTGTGCTACTTTTTTTATGCTCAATATATCGTCAACCGGCTTCTTAATCCTGTCCGAAACAACGATGGAATCCAGGATATCCACAGGTTCCTGTTTCTTCTCTTCAGGCTGAGCCTCGGGCTCCTCCTTCTTCGGGCGCTTTCTTATAGCGGATATGACGCTGTCATGGCTGCTTCTGGTATATCCGGCCATCAATCCGTCATTGGAATCAGATGTGCGGACATAGCTGCGCCTCTCCCTCTTCTTTTCTTTATGTTCAGCCAGAGTATAATCATCATGAACCACGACTTCGGTTTTCCTGATAATACGGGGAACGCCCCTCTTTGCAACACTCTCAGAACGGTCAGTTTTCCTGGAATCCTTCTTTGATTCCGAGGCATCTTTTTTCTGGGTACGATCGACTATCCCTATATGCTTATAGAGCCGTTCCAGTTCATCATCATTAAGAGTCGACATATGACTCTTGGGATGAATATTGATTTCCTCCAGTTTTTCCATGAGCCTCTTGCTCGTAACATTAAGCTCCTTCGCAAGCTCATGAATTTTCAGTTTGTTCAAAAAAGCCACCCCCGTGTGTTCTGCCAATGGCCTCAGCCATCAACTCTATTGTCGTGGTTTGCTGCTCCAATCATTTCCTCTATCCTGGATGAGAAGCGTTTGTCGGTAATAGCTATAACCGAGTACACCTCTTTGCCCAGAATCTGACCCAGGCGCCGCTTGGCACCGAAGCTGATGAGTTTTATGCCCCTTACGCCACAGTAATTCCTATACTTCTTAGCCGTGTTGGGTGAGGCATCCTCTGCCAGAATCACGCAAGCCGCTCTGCCGCGTTTTATGGCGTACTCAACGGCATAATCGCCGGCAGCAACACCACCGGCCTTTTTGGCAAGTCCGATAAAGGAATATATCTTACTCTCCGCCATAGGCCTCCAACTGCTGTGCAATTTCTTCATAAACCTCTTTGGGTATTTCGCATCCAAATTCGCGGCTCAGGCTTCTCGTTTTCACGGCTTGCTCATAACAGGTCTTATCCTTGCAGATGTATGCTCCCCTGCCATTCTTCTTGCCGGTGGGGTCCACAAAGATCTCACCTTCGTTGTTCCTAACAATTCTTAGCAGTTCCCGCTTCTCCTTCATTTCCCTGCATCCGACGCATCGGCGCATGGGGATCTTCTTTTTTCTTTTCAACTCACCCACCTCATACAAATACGCTGCAAAGGTTTACTGATTCTCTTCATCATCAGCAGATTCTTCATCCCCGTCTTCGGAGGATTCCTCATTCTCCGGACCCTCTTCAGGGATATGCTCTGCCGGTTCGTCGGAATCGGGGTCATCGTCTTCGGATCCCTGATCTTCATCTTCATGATCCACGGCTTCTATATTATCATCGTCTGCCTCATCCAGGGTTTCCTCCCCAGTCTCTTCATCAGCAGGAAATTCCAGTTCTCTGACCTCGTCCAAATCTTCAGGGTCAGCGTAGGACTCCATGTCTTCCTCCGGATCGTATGCTTCCTCAAGGACATCATAGGATTCGGTATCCTCCTCATCGTCAGAAGCTGCATCCGGGTGAAAAAGTTCGTATTCTATCTGACTTCTCAACTGGGATTCACTCTTAATATCTATCTTCCATCCAGTTAGCTTTGCCGCAAGTCTTGCATTCTGTCCTTCCTTACCGATGGCCAAGGACAGTTGAAAATCGGGTACAATCACCCTGGCAACCTTGGCCTCTTCGTCCAGATCAACCTGAACTACCTTGGCCGGGCTCAGGCTGCTCGCTATATACTCTTCAGGATTGCTGCTCCATTTGATGACATCAATCATTTCTCCCTTGAGCTCGTCCACGATAGCACGGATCCTGCTGCCCTTCTGGCCAACACAAGCCCCAACGGGATCAACATCCTCATTCCTGGAGTGAATGGCGATCTTGGTTCTGGAGCCGGCCTCCCTGGCAATATTCTTGATTTCAACCGTACCATCGGCAATCTCAGGAACCTCAAGCTCCAAAAGTCTTTTCACCAGACCGGGATGGGTTCTCGAAACATAGATCTGGGGATTCTTGTTGGTCTTCTTTACATTGATCACATAAACCTTTATGCGGTCGTGAACATTGTACTTTTCTCCGGGTGTCTGTTCCCCGGGAGGCAGTATGGCCTCGGCACGGCCCAGATCTATAATAATGTTTCTCCGGTCGAATCTGCCAATAATCCCGTTTACAATATCTTCTTCCTTATTGGAAAACTCATCAAATATAATGCCGCGCTCAGCTTCACGAATCCTCTGCATGACAACCTGCTTGGCCGTCTGCGCTGCAATTCTGCCGAATTTTCTAGGTGTTACCTCAACCTCAACTATATCTCCAATTTCAAAGTCTGCGCCGAATCGTTTAGCCTGATCGATGGACATCTCGTTTGCGGGATCGGTAACTTCGCCCACAATGGTTTTGTGTGTAAAAACCCTTACATCTCCGGTTGTCCTGTCAATCACGACCTCCACATTCTGAGCTGAACCAAAATTCCTCTTATAAGCAGAAATCAACGCCTGCTCAATGGCATCCACCAAAATATCCTTATTGATGCCTCTCTCTTTCTCTAATTGTTCGAGGGCGTGAAGCAACTCAGCGCTCATCTCCTATATACCTCCAATATCAAAATTTAACTATCGTCTTTGCTTTTGAGATCTGATCAAGCGAGAAAGTCTTTAATTCATCAGAATCAAGCCTGATCGATACTTCCTTCCCGTCGAAGGAATCAAGATGACCCTCATATCTTTTTACACCATCCACAGCTTTGAACAACCGGATTTCAACCAGCTTTCCCAAGGATCTTTCATAATCTCTGGGTCTATTAAGCCGGCGTTCCAGACCTGGAGATGATACCTCTAAGTAGAATGGATGGGGTATGGGATCTCTCTCATCAAGTATTTTATTCAGGGGCTGACTAACCCGTTCGCAATCCTCATGGCTGACGCCCTCGTCTTTGTCAATAATAATGCGCAAGAACCAGTCGCTGCCTTCCTTGAGGAATTCAACATCAACCAGTTCGCACCCGGCCTCCTCAACAATGGGGAGTGCCATTGACCATACCATATCGGATATACTTTGTTTAGCCATTCAACCCTCCATACACAAACGCAAAGAGTGGGAACTACCCACTCTTTGTGCAAAAAACTTTTGGAACAACCTCATTGTAGCACAAAACAACAGCTGTGGCAACACCTTTTTAATCGGGCAATACCACGCTTTCATGCAGTAGAGACATGTATGTAAGAATGACAAGCCAATCCGACCTTATTATATGCGGACGCATCTCATGATATTCGTTTTATTCAATCCCACATTCTACATACATTTTGTTATTGCGAGGAGGCTCCTCTTTTGTCATTGTGTAAAGCCCGGTCGCTGTGCTGTACATCTGCGAAACATCAGTATGTCATCGCGAGCGAACGAAGAGGAGCGCGGCGATCTACGAGATTGCTTCGTCGGCAAAGCCTCCTCGCAATGACATACTGGAAGTGGGAGTCGGCAGCCGCCTGCCTGGCCCAGTGATATCTCACTTCTCACATCCCTCCTCTAACATCCCACATCTGGTATATCAGTTGTATGGGTAAGTTCTGCTGTGGTAAAATAAGGCATGAACAGGCGGTAAGATTCGCCCGAAGCTTAAGGAGGAACTCATGTCGGTTCTGGGTATCGTCGCTGAATACAACCCCCTCCACTCCGGACATGAATGGCATATACGAAAATCATTTGAACTGACGGGCGCAACCGCTGCTGTCTGCGTACTTAGCAGCCAGTTTGTGCAGCGGGGAGAACCTGGTATCATCAACAAGCAGGCTCGTACCCGTATGGCTCTGAGCAGCGGAATAGATCTTGTGCTTGAGTTGCCCGGTGCTTTCTCCTGCGCCTCGGCCGAGTATTTTGCCTCAGCCGCTATCAGGCTGCTTGACAGCCTGGGGGTGGTGGATTACATCAGTTTCGGCAGCGAAGCGGGATACCTTGACCCCCTAAAGAAGGCAGCTAATCTACTTGTTAATGAAAACCATGCCTTCAAGGAAGCCTTGAAAAACAATCTGGACAAAGGGCTTTCCTTTCCTGCCGCACGGCAGGCCGCACTCAAAGCCTGCCTGGATGATGAAACCTATAAAGCGGTTTCCACTCCCAACAACATTCTGGGCATTGAATACCTGAAGGCTATAAAGAGGTTCAACACCGGAATCAAACCGGTAACCATCCCCAGAATCGGCCAGGGATACAGCGATAAAAATCTTAAATCTAATTATTCCAGCGCTACAGCCATCCGAAGCCATATAAGACTATACAGCACTGCTACAGGCAAATATTATGACTTCAGTTCCACCGATGACAACCCGTTAGCAACCGGCCCGGATGCATTCATTGCTCCATTTCATGATTTGCTGGGCAATATGCCCGTAAGCAGCCTGAAGATATTGGATGGGGAGATTCGGACAGGCCGCGGCCCTGTTTTCCTCCAGGATTTTGAAAGTATCATTATATACAAACTGAGAACAGCCACAGATCAGGAATTAATGGAGCTTCCCTACATGGAGGAAGGCCTGCATAACCGCCTGCGTCAAGCTTCCCTCCGCTGCACAAGCCTTGATGAAATCCTGGATTACTGCACAACAAGCCGGTACCCCAGATCAAGAATCAGCCGGATTCTCTGTGCGTTGCTCCTGGGAATGTCCGCCTCCTTTCTCGACGAATTGAAGGATAACGGATACGCCCAATATATCCGGATCCTGGGGTTTAGCGAAAGGGGCAGGAAGCTTTTGGCTTCCGCAAGGAAAAAGGCGACCCTTCCCATCATTACCAAGCCCGCCAGCTATAAGAAGTTGGAAAACCCGCTTGCCAGGAGATTGTTTGAGCATGAAATAAGGATAACCGATGTCTACTGTTTGGGGTATAAGCGCCCGGAGCTAAAAAGGGGCGGTTCGGAACTCACCACCCCACCTGTGATGTTATAAAACAACAAGGGCACATAAAGAAACCATCCCGATGTTGCCGGGATGGTCTTTTCTTATTCACTGTGTGAGAATTTATCTTAATCTGGCATCGAACTGATACTCCAGGCTCTTGAGGATTTTTTCCATGGCCGTGTTGACTTCCTCATCCTTCAGTGTTCTGTCAGCCGACCTGAAGGACAGGGCAAAGGCTGTGCTCTTCATACCCTCGGGTACCTGGCTGCCCTTATAGACATCAAACAGCGACACATCCTCCAGAATCTCTCCTCCAGCTTTGACAATAGCCTTCATAAGATCTGCCACATAAACCTCATCCCTGACCACAACGGCAATATCACGGGGTACTGCCGGGAACCTGGGAAGAGCCTTGAACTTTCTTGAATGCGAAGAGGCATCGATCAGGACAGCCACTTCAAACAAGGCTGCATAGGTTCTTTCAGGGCATTCGGTCTTTTCTGCCACTTCCGGATGAATCTCGCCAAGGATGCCCGCCTTCAGTTGGGTACCGTCTGACTTTATGACCATCAGGCTTGCCGTACGGCCGGGATGGAAAGAAGGCTCTTCCCGCTCAGGCTTGAACTCATAGGAGGTGATGCCCATGGCGGTCATCAATTCCTCCACAACGCCCTTCAACTCAAAGAAATCACAGCCCACTCCATACATGCCAAGGGTCAGCACCGATTTCTCCTCCGGCAGTTCCTCACCATCAACCGGGTGATAGACTGAAGACAGTTCAAATAACCTGGCTGTTTCTATCTTCCTGCTGTAGTTTATGGACAGAACCCGCAGCATATCCGGCAGGGTGGTGGTACGCATGATGCTGTAATCCTCTCCCAGAGGATTGGAAATAACCACTGCCTTTCTCAGCGGATGATCAGCTGGCAGGTTGATCTTGTCAAACACTCCCGGGCTGGTGAAGGAGAATGTGAAGGCCTCATTCATACCACATGCACACATGGTGTTTCGGATTACATCCTCCATGCGCTGCTTGTAGCTCTTCCTTCCCCGCATGGATTCCTTCCCTGAAAGAAGGCTGGGTTTTATGTTGTTATAGTCATAGAAACGTGCCACCTCTTCTGAGAGATCGGCAACGGACTCAATATCGGAACGGAAGGACGGAATTTTCATCATCATGGTATTAGGATCCACTTCAAATTCCAGGGCTCTGAAAATTTCTATCATCTTTTCGGCAGGAATATCGGTTCCCAGCAAAGCATTGATACGATCAGGATCCAGTTTGATGGTATCCTGCCTTTTCCGGGTCATATTGCAGTCGACAATACCCCGAACCACTTTACCCGCCCCCAGAAGTTCGATCAGCTCAGCGCAGCGGTCAAGCGCCTTTATGGTGTTCTCGGGATCAAGCCCCTTTTCAAATCTGCCGGATGCCTCACTGCGGATACCCAGCTTCTTGCTGGTAACCCTGATGGAAGCACCGTTGAAATTAGCCGATTCAAGCAGCAGCATCCGGGTCTGATCAGTAACTTCAGAATTCTCGCCGCCCATTACGCCGGCAATACCCACAGGGCGCTGGGAATCTGCAATGACCAGCATGCTGGTATCAAGTTTTCTCTCCTGACCATCAAGGGTTTTTAGAATCTCGCCCTCCCTGGCAGTACGCACAACTATTTTGGAATCGGTCAGGCAAGAGAAGTCAAAGGCATGCATGGGCTGACCAAGTTCCAGCATTACATAGTTGGTGATATCCACAATATTGTTTATGGGCCGCATACCCGCTGCTGCCAGTCTGTGCTGCATCCAGTATGGAGAAGGTTCTATCTTCACATCAGTCACAATCCTGGCAGAGTAACGGGGGCACAGTTCAGGATTTTCTATCTCAATGGTAACATGATCGCTGGCGTTACCGCCGGCCTCTTCCTTTACGCGGATATCAGGCTTTTTAAGAGGAACCCCCAAAGTAACTGCGGTTTCCCTGGCCAGGCCGTAAACCGAAAGGCAATCTGGCCTATTTGAGGTGATCTCAAATTCCACCACCTGATCCAGATGCAGAGCTTCTTTGATATCGGTGCCCGGCTTCAGTTCTTCAGAGAAGACATAAACTCCGTCCTCGGGCGCATCCGGCAGGTAATCCCTGCTCAGATTCATTTCCTCTATGGAACACATCATGCCATAGGATTCAACGCCCCGAAGTTTGGAAGCCTTGATTTGTCCCCCCGGGAGCTTTGCACCTACAAGTGCCAGGGGGATCAGATCACCAGTCTTGACATTGGGAGCCCCGGTAACAATCTGAAGCACTTCACTTCCCACGTCCACCTTGCAGACTTTCAGCCTGTCCGCGTTGGGGTGAGCCTCCATCTCAAGGATTCTGCCAACAACCACCTTTTCGATGCCCTCTCCTAAATCCTCAACGCCCTCAACCTTGGAGCCAGACATTGTCATTGCATTGACATATTCCTTGATCCCAACATTTATATCTACAAAATCCTTTAGCCAATTCAAAGGAGCCTTCATCACATATCATCCTTTCCTAGGTTTCATGTCCGGTACGGGTTAAAACTGTCTTAAAAACCTTATATCGTTCTCAAACAGCAGGCGCATATCGTCGATACCGAATTTGCCCATGGCTATACGGTCAATTCCCAGACCAAAGGCAAAGCCGCTGTACACATCAGGATCAATCCCGCCTTCCCGCAACACGTTGGGGTGCACCATACCGGCGCCCAGGATCTCAATCCAACCTTCACCCTTACAAATCCTGCAACCTGTTCCTCCGCATCCCCAGCAGGATACATCCACTTCGGCACTGGGTTCGGTAAAATTGAAGTGATGAGGTCTCAGCCGTATCCTGGTATCCTCTCCAAATACCCCTTTGGCAAACACCTGAAGGGTTCCTATCAGATCACCCATGGTAACGCCCTTGTCCACTACCAGACCCTCCACCTGATGGAATATGGGTGAGTGGGTGGCATCCACCGCATCGGAACGGTAAACGCGTCCCGGGCAGATAATACGGATAGGCGGTTTGTGATCCTTCATGTACCTGGCCTGAACAGGTGATGTATGAGTTCTGAGCAGAACGTCTTCAGTGATATAGAAAGTATCCTGGGTATCCCTGGCAGGATGGTTCTTTGGCATATTCAGAGCCTCAAAGTTGAAATAATCCAGCTCTACCTCCGGACCCTCGGCTATCTCATAACCCATGCCCAGGAAGATGTCCTTTATTTCATCCAGTACAATGGTGATAGGATGCTTCCTTCCAAGTTTTTTTGCCCGACCCGGCATGGTCACGTCCAGGGTTTCCTGCCTGATCTTTTCTTCTCTTGCGGCTCTTAGCAGCCTCCCCCTGGTCGTGGAAATCCCTTCTTCAAGAGCATTCCTCACCTCATTGGCAAGCTGCCCGATCAAGGGCCGCTCCTCCGGTGACAGTGCGCCCATTCCCTTGAGGATGCCGGTAAGCTCACCTTTCTTTCCCAGATAGGCCACACGGAAATCTTCAAGCTCACGGATATCCGTAATGGTTTCAAGCTTTTCCAGCGCTTTTTTCTGAATCGACTCCAATTGTTGCTTCAAGACAAACACCCCAACTATATAATTTTGAATGTTTAAACCCGCTACCTCTAACACCAGGGCATAATATGCCCTGACAAAAAAACAGCTCCGTCCATAGGACGAAGTCTTCGCGGTACCACCTATGTTCACTTTGACTGCCAGATACGGTTCAAATCCAGGCAATCTTAGTCAAAGTGCACTCTGCGCTGATAACGGTCGCTGCCGGCCGCTCCTACTTGCCTTTCGACCCGGGTTAACCTTTAGGTATCACCCTTATTATACATCCAGGCTCCTAGCGTTCAGGCGGCAGCTTCGGAGTGAACTCACTTTTCACTCTTCATCTTGATGCTCCCAGCCTGCGGCATCAATTCTCTTCTGATGAAGCCCATGAAAAGCGGGGAAAATCCCTTCTCCTTCATCGCTGATAAACATAATTATACCCCAAAAGGCATTTTTGTAAAGGCAAAGTCTGAAATAAATACCAATGGCTCAAGGGTACCCCTCGTAGAGTCCAATTTGCAGCAATATGGCACTCGGTGTCTGCTCCCTCTGAACCCCCGTCCATTTCCGGATTCAAAGAAAATCAAGCCCTGTGTTAATTTTGCACCTAATTTACATATACGCACTCAGATACCGAATACTGATATCATGACAGACAGAATTTGATACTTAATTAAGACGACAGGACGGTCTGTGAAATAGCGGAACCGCAGGCTTAAAGGCCTGCGGTTCCGACGTTTTTGATGAGTAAGTCTATAAGCCGGGTTCTGTCTTGAATGATCATCTATCCAGGCCATGTATTGCTACATGGCTCCAGCCACCTCTGAGGAACAGGCGGGCAACCCTATATTCCTCGTCACGGTGTTGCTCCGGATGGGGTTTGCAGAGCGCCCTTCGTCGCCGTCGGGCCGGTGAGCTCTTACCTCACCTTTCCACCCTTACTGAGATACTCTCAGCGGTTTATTTCTGTTGCACTTTCCTTGAAGTCGCCTTCACCGGGTGTTACCCGGCACCCTTGCCCTGTGGAGCCCGGACTTTCCTCGTGCGCGGCCTTTCGGCGCTGCGCCCGCGACCATCCGACTTACTCATCAACATTTATAATTGACATGCTATTATAATATATACCCGGTGCTCAGTCAATGGAATAAAGAACCTTGAAGATATCGTTACCTTCCCAACACAAAACCTCCAGCATTGGAAAGGCCTTTTTCAGCATACCGGATAATCCCCTGACAAAAATTATCTCGGTTTGATAGTGGCCGGCATCGATGGCGTAGATCCCATGATGCTTCAGTAGCAGGGCATCATGGTACTTCAGATCACCCGTCAGCAAAACATCGGGCTTCACCTTTAACAACTCATCCATGCAGGAATTATCAAAGGAACCATTAAAAACAGCCACTCTGGATATTTGTTCGGGTCGTGTTCCCACTTCTCTCATGGTTTTCATTCCCAGCCTGTTGTCAAGAATTCTGAGGAAACTCCCAAATGATAACGAAGACTTGTAAAAGCCCCATCTGCCGATACCATGTCCGGAATCCGGGATGCCGCCTGGTATGAGCACATTAATCTCATCCAGCCCAAGTTCCCGACAAATCATGTCCCCCATACCGCCCCGGGCTGAGTCATAATTGGTATGGGCGCTGTAAACCGCAATTCCATGGGTAATCGCCGAATACAGGATTGAGCCTTCCGGCGATTTCGGGCTGAAGGTTTTAAGCGACCTGAAAACACAGGGATGATGTGAGATCACAAGCCTGGCACCTTTTTCCCGGGCATACTCCAGCACAGCCTCATCCACATCCAGACAAACCACAGCTTTGTCTATCATCTGGTCTTCATCACCAATAATCAGCCCACTGTTATCATAGCTTTCCTGCAGATAAAGAGGAGCAATCTGTTCAATCCAGTTCATTATCTCTTTCAGCCTCATACCATCACCTCACCATTAATAAAGGGTGTTCCCAGAATGTCATTGAAAGCGGCAATCTCATTGTTTTCGCTATGCTGCTCGGGCTCTCCAGCTGTCCTCGTCGCAATGCAAGCGCATACCTCACATCCCTCTGTTATTAAATAGCTTGCTTCGTAGGGACTCCAGATCCCTCAGAAGTTCTTCCTCCTGTTCAAGGTTGGGTCTGGGTAAAGCAGCGCTCCTCATCCCGTTAACTATCTTTCTCTGTTTCTTTATTCTATCACAAAGCCAATCTTCCAGCAGCGGATCCCTGTTGTTAATCAAACCCTCGCCAATGACCTCATACAAGTGGTCTTTCATACAGGGTGCGCTGGCCGTCTCATCATATACCACAGCCAGTACCTGGTATAGCTTTTTTCCTTCACGGGTCAGGGCTTCATCAATTACTGTGAATCCATGCTGCCACAGAAAAGGCCGGACCACTTCCTGGGCGTACATGGGCTGGAGAATAATCCTTTTTGCTTTTTTTGCCTTATCCAATTGATTGCCCATCAGTTCTGTTATCAACACACCACCCATTCCCGCAATAACGATTACATCGGCTTCATCCATGGAGATAGCCTCCAGGCCGTTTCCCAGCCTGAGATCCATTATGCTCTGGAGGTTATAGGCTTTGAGCGTCTGTTTCGCCTGCACGAGGGGTCCCTTCCTCATATCGGTGGCGATAGCCCGGCGGCAACGCTTGTTGAGCAGGGCATAAGCCGGTATAAGGGCATGATCGGTTCCAATGTCACAGAGGGTATCACATTGGGGTATCATGTCGTATATCAGTTTAAGGCGCCCTTTCAGTTTCACACTGTTTCCTCCCTGGCAGAGGTGTGAGGCGGGAGGCAGGATGCTGGATGTGCGATATTAAGCACGGCTTTGAACTCTCATAGTCCAACTTCTCACCTCTCACCCCTACACCTCCAGATAAATAAAAAAGGATGACCTCTATGTCATCCTCTAATCTGTGGTGGGCCTTCAGGGACTCGAACCCCGGACCAACCGGTTATGAGCCGGTTGCTCTAACCAACTGAGCTAAAGGCCCAAGTGGCTCCTCAAGTAGGACTCGAACCTACGACCCTGCGGTTAACAGCCGCATGCTCTACCAACTGAGCTATTGAGGAACGTCTCCCGCTCTGCGGGCAAAGTCTATTATACTTAAGATATCCCGTCCTGGTCAAGTGGTTGCGTAAATTTTTATGCCCCATATTCTGGTTGCCCCGAAACACCGGGTCTAATTATTTATTCAGCAGGATTTGAAGGGCCATATAGCGTTTGAGGATGTTCTCAATCTGGTTGGCACTGTCATCCAGAAACAAATGGTAGAGTTCCTGGTTCTCAAGGATATACCGTGCCTCGCAGAGACTGTCGATCATGGCATTGAACTTTCGGAGGACATCTTTATCCGAAAGAGCTTTCAGATTGCGCTCCCGGGCAAGGGTCAGCATCAGGAGGGAAGGAATCCTTGAAAGGTAGTTTTCCTCTCCAGATTCAATCCCAAGAAGCATCCGGATGTCAATATCCAGTTCATGGATGATCCGGAGAACGATATCCAGCCTGGGGTTGGTCTTCCTGCCATTTTCAATCTGGGAAAGGTAGCCGGATGATATGCCGATCCGCTTTGCAAATTCCACCAGACTTAAGCCCTTCTCCTCACGCTTCGCCTTGATTATCTCCCCAACCTTGATCTCCACCTGCTAAACCTCCGCTTCCGGTTAAATCTCTACTCAGCTATAATTCTAAAATAGGATTTCTTACCCTTGCGGATAATTATCCGGGAATCCTCAAGATCGGATTCATTTACCATCCTGTCAATGGTATCCACGCGCGCATTATTCAGATATAGTCCACCCTGCTGTATCAGGCGCCGGCCCTCTCCCTTTGAGGGAATCAGGCCTGTACGGATTAACAGGTCCAGAATATTAATTCCATCTTTCAATACGCTTCTTTCGATGGTCACGGTGGGCATATCGTCCGAAGCCACGCCTTTGGAGAAAATGGCCTCGGCTGCCTTGTGAGCCTTATCCGCCTCCTCCTTGCCGTGGACTATAGAGGTAACCTCATAAGCAAGAACCTTTTTAGCATCATTGATCCGCGCATCCTTCCAGGTTGCCATCTCGTTGATACGATCCATGGGCACAAATGTGAGCAGTTTCAGACAATTAATAACATCAGCATCCTGAACGTTTCTCCAGTACTGGTAGAAATCATAGGGACTGGTCTTTTCGGGATCAAGCCATACGGCGCCCTTTTCGGTTTTACCCATCTTCTTACCATCGCTGGTGGTCAGAAGTTGAAATGTCATCCCATAAACTTCCTTACCCTCTACACGACGGATAAGATCGATGCCACCCAGAATATTGGACCACTGATCGTCCCCGCCAAGCTGCAGTACACAGTTATGCTCCCGGTACAGCCGTAGAAAATCGTAGCTTTGCATCAGCATGTAGTTAAACTCTATGAACGAAAGGCCTTTTTCAAGCCTGCTTTTGAAACATTCGGCAGTTAGCATCCTGTTAACCGAAAAGTGAACCCCGACCTCCCGTAAAAAGTTGACATAATTCAGATTCAGAAGCCAGTCGGCATTGTCCACCATAATAGCCCGGTCACTGCTGAAATCAACAAGATTCTTCATCTGAACCTTGAACTGGTCGCCATTATGCTGTATTTCTTCGCGGGTCATCATCCTCCTCATATCGGTCTTTCCCGTGGGATCTCCCACCATGGCTGTACCGCCGCCTATGAGGGCAATCGGTTTATGCCCCGCCTTCTGCATATGGGACATTACTATTAATTGAAGCAGGTGCCCTACATGAAGGCTGTCGGCTGTAGGATCAAAGCCTATATAAAAGGTGACACTGCCGCTTCCTAACAACTCCCTGATCTTCTCCTGGTTTGTGGTCTGTGCGATGAACCCACGTTCCATAAGGGTATCAAAAACGTTGGTTTTTGTGTTGTCCATGCTTCTTCTTCCTTTCTTGCTGCGTTTCAGGACTGTTCGCATTTAAAAATAACATCAAGCAGTATTTCCAGGCTGCCCGATAATGAAACTTCATGTTAGGATTCTATCAAACTGGAAGAAAAAAAGAAAGACCCTATACATGCAGGATCTTGAAGGCATCTCGCCCCCTACCAAGCACAGATTGCAGTCGTGAGTCCGGGAACCTGGTTATAAAAAGAGTATTACAGCACTATGTTTTGTGCTATAATATTGTAGATATTATGGAATAATTCCATTAATTCAGGTTCATATGCTTAATTGATACCAATAGTGAGCCAATTATCTGGAGGAATTTTAATGAATAGAATAAACAGGCCCAATACCAGAGGCCTCGGTAATTCAGATGTTCCCATAGGCAGAGCTAAACCACATAATAAAAAGAAGATGACACCAGGGTCCATAATCCTGAAAGTTGTTCTTAGCGTGGTTATCTTCGCGATTATGCTTATCTTTATGGTGGGCAGCGCCCTTGCGGGCCTTCTTGGAGGCAGTGTATACGGCCTTATCAGATCAACCCCCATTCTGGAACCCAGCATTCTTAAGCCCACGGGTTTAAATTCATTTGTCTATGACTCAGAGGGTAATATCATAGCTGAGCTTAAGAGGGAAGAAAACCGGGTATGGATTGATTATGAAGATATCCCCAAGACACTCATCGATGCCTATGTCGCGGTTGAGGACAAGCGTTTTGAAGAGCATAACGGTATCGATTTAAGGCGAATAGGCAGCGCCATCATTTCCTACGCCCGGCACTTCTTCAATCCTGCCGTGGAAATCGAGGGTGGCAGCACCATTACCCAGCAGCTCATCAAAAACCTGACCAAGAATCAGGAGATTACCATCAAAAGAAAGATTCAGGAACAATGGCAGGCAGTTCAGCTGGAAAAAGGTTTGACAAAGCAGGAGATCATGACCTACTACCTGAACAATGTCCCTATGGGGGGTAACTTTATCGGTATTGAAACAGCTGCCAAAGGTTATTATGGCAAGGACGTACGGGATCTGTCCCTGGCTGAATGCGCCAGCCTTGCCGGCATCACCAATTGGCCCAGTAAATACATGCCTACCACCGAAAGCAATATAAAGGCGAATCTTGAGAGAGCCAGAATGATACTTGGACTCATGCTGGAGCAAGGTAAAATTACCCAGGCGGAATACGATGAAGCCATGGCCGAAGACATACAGTTCAAGTATAACCCTGAGGCAGGCAAGGTAACACAGACCAGTAACCAGTCCTATTTTGTGGATGAAGTCATCAAGGCCGTTAAAAACGAGCTCATGAAGAGATACCAATATAACGAGCAGGCTGCTCTGGATATCATCTACAATGGCGGTATCCACATCTATACCACCATGCAGCCCAAGGTTCAGGCTGCTCTGGATGAGGTTTTCACCAATCCCGAGTTCTTCAGCGAGGAAAACCCGCGTACCGATGAGCTTCCCCAAGCATCAATGGTGGTTGTGGAGCCTGTTACCGGCTATGTGCGTGGTCTTTACGGCGGCAGGGGTGAGAAGGAAGGTAGTGTCTTTAATCGAGCCACCCAGGCTGAACGTTCTCCGGGATCTGTCATCAAGCCCATACTGGTCTACGCTCCGGGTATCGAAACACGCAGGATAACTGCTGCAACGGTGGTTGATGACGTTCCCCAGTACTTGAATAACAAAACACCGGACAAAGTATGGCCGCGAAATGTTGAGAATAAAAACTTCGGTCTTACCACTGCCCGGGACGGTCTTTTCAGATCCAGAAACGTTGTTGCCGCACTTATCTATAAGGATTATGTAGGTATCGACACTGGTCTGGATTATCTGGCACAGGTAGGGATAGACAGAAAGGATGAACAATACCTTTCCATTGCGATGGGCGGCTTCAACAAGGGCATGACCACCTTAGATATGGCCAGCGCCTTCACAGTGTTCGCCAATAAGGGTGTTTACACAGAACCCATCTTCTTCACTGAGATCAAGGATGCCAACGGCCAGGTCATACTGTCGGTGATTCCTGAAAGACGGCAGGTTTATTCCGAACAGACTGTATTCATTATGGTCAGTATGATGCAGGATGTTGTAAAAAGGGGTACAGCCACTACTTACGGCACCATTAAGTATACCGAAACCTATACCGACCAGAACGGTAAGGAAAAAGAACGCACTGTGGTATTCCCCACCGCAGGCAAAACCGGAACCTCTGACGAATCCAAGGATAAGTGGTTTGTTGGATTTACACCCTATTATGTAGGAGCAACATGGTATGGTTATGATAAGGCGGTTTCACTGACCAGCGGCGAGAATTTTGGAGCACAGAAGATTTGGAATGCGGTTATGACCAAGATCCATAAGGATATGAATCTTGAACCTGCAGAGTTCTTCAATGAGGTTCCGCCCAATATAGTAACAAGAACAATCTGCATGGATTCAGGCAAGATCGCCACTGATCTGTGTAAGGCAGACCCAAGAGGTTCCAGGGTCCGTACAGAATACTTTATCCAGGGCACCGAACCGTCCTACAGCGATGTGTGCACCACCCATGTAGCGGCACTGGCCTGCAAAGAAGCCAAGGACGCTCAGGGACGCATGCTGCTGGCTACCGAATACTGCCCGCATGAATCAGCCTTTGAACGGGTATATATAAAACGGCCTGTGCAATACATGCCACCATTCCCCAACAGCCCATATCCGGAGGACGTGATCTATGAACTGCCCGAAGGAGAATACTGCACAATTCATGGTCCGCACTCCGTGATTATTCCTCCGGTGACTGAGGAAAATCCTTATGATCCTGGGGATCCGGATGATTCATCGGGTATTCAATACCCAGGGGACGGGGATGTTGACATTCCTGACCAGGAGAATCCGGGCAGTGTCCCGGACGAAGAGGATTACCTGAATCCGGAGGATTTCTGGGACAATTGGTACTGATTTGAAGAGAACATAATAAAGCTGGGAATGCAAAGCGGGGCTCCATGCCCCGCTTTAATCTTACTTCCACTTTCAGCCTCGCAATTTTAGCTTTCAGGCTCCTACCTCAAACTTCCCAGTTTTATCTTCACACTAACTTCTAAACCCTCACTTCTCACTTCTTCGATCCAGTGCCCTACTTTTCATTCCTCATATCTTCCTTCTCACTTCTATTCGGCTTGGGTCCAAAATACTGGTAATAATAGCACAGAAGCCCGCCGTTAAACAGCTTCCTGTTCTTGTCGGCCTTTCTGCCGAAAAATCTTTCAAATTGTGGATCGGCACTGAGAATATAAAAGGACCAGGTATCCAGCCGCCTGAAGACCTCGCTCATGGTCTTGTATAGCCGGATGTTTTCATTTTTCTCTCCGATTCTTTCCCCATAGGGCGGATTAGTTACGATGAAACCATATTTTATCCTTGAGGACAGATCGGCCACATCCCTGGCTTGAAGATGGATACTGTCCTGCACTCCTGCCTGGCGGGCATGATACTGTGCGATACTGATGGCATCGGGGCTGATGTCATACCCATGTATTGCTATCCCTTCATCGGGCGGCCGGATCAGACTTCTTGCCTCCTCTATGGCACGATTCCAGACAGATTGGGGTATGAGCGGCCATGCCTGGCTGTCAAAATTCCGTTCCAACCCAGGAGCAATATTACGCACCATCATGGCTGCCTCTATGGGTATGGTACCAGAACCGCAGAAAGGATCGATCAGAGGCCTTCCGGGTGTCCAGCGGCTGATCATGAGCATGGCTGCCGCAAGGGTTTCCTTTACGGGGGCTGAATAAGCCAGGGAACGGTAGCCGCGCTTGTGCAGGCTGTCTCCGCTGGTGTCTATGGCCAGGGTTACCACATCGTTCAGTATGTTGAACTCTATTTTGAACCTTGGACCCGTCTCCGGGAAAATCTTAAGGCTATAGGTCTTCTTCAATCTTTCCACCACAGCCTTTTTTATGATGGACTGGCAGTCCGATATGCTCATAAGGGTCGACTTCACACAATTACCTGTAACGGGGAATTCCGCATCTTTGGGAAGCCACTCCTCCCAGGGAAGAGCCTTTGTCCCTTCAAAAAGATCATCGAAGGTCCTGGCTTCGAATCTGCCGATGAGAACATAAACACGACCAGCACAGCGTAGCGATAGGTTGGTTCTGCAAATAGCTTCATAGTCTCCTGTAAAGTAGATCCTGCCGTTGTCGGTGCGGGTGTCCCTGTAGCCTAAGTGTTTCAGTTCTCTTACTACAGCCGATTCCACCCCGAATGCGGCCGTCGCAAATAGTTCTAATTGCTGCATAGTTAAACCTTTCTTTTCTATTGGCGGGCAGGGATGGTCTCTCTGCTCCAAAGCCGTAAATTTGTGATAAAGCTCTCTCAATAGCCCTCTATTTAAAACATGATCCTCCCAGGAATTCCCGCAGAATCGAATTGGGCGGGATATCATCTGCAGGTATCTGCAGGAAGTAACTTAAAAATTCGATAAGACGCCTGGCCTCCGAATACTGGGGCATATCCTTTGTTATGGCGCTGAGCAGTGGCAGGGCATGGCCCTTAATGACCAAAAGCTCATAGATGAGGGAGGAATTGAACATGGCATCAGCTTCCTGCTGGAACGGGAAGATGTTCCGCTCCTCCCCCCGCCTTACGGCAGGCCACATATCAATTGTCTCGGGAGCCGAGGTGCCTCTGAATAGATTATCCCTAACCATGCGCCTTAAAAGCCTCAGGTCTGTGGTGGGAATTCGGTTGTGCTGGTCTATTCTCATGGATGTTATCGCACTTATATATATCTTGAACTTATCAGCATCATCTATATCACTGGTCAGCCTGGGATTGAGCGCATGGATGCCCTCGATGATCACCGCGCAGCCTTCATCCAACTTCATTTTCCTGCCGTTAAACTCCCGTTTTCTCGTAATGAAGTTAAAGGTGGGCACATCAATCTCCTCACCCTTTAGCAGCGCATTCATGCTTTTGTTGAAAAAATCAAGATCAACGGTCTCAAGAGATTCATAGTCGGGTTTCCCTTCCTCATCCAAAGGGGTTCGGGTCTTGTCCACGAAATAATCGTCCACCGATATGGTTAACGGCTTGATACCATTCACCTTTAGCTGTATACCCAGCCTTCTGGCGAAAGTAGTCTTCCCGGAGGATGAAGGACCAGCTATCAGGATAATCCTTTTCTTCTGATTTACTATCATATCAGCAATGTTGGCTATCCTTTTTTCATGGAGCGCCTCGGAAATAAGAATAAAATCATGTATCCTGCCGCTTTTTACCACATCATTCAGCATCCCCACGTCCTCCACACCAAGAATCCTGATCCAGTTGGTGTATTCGGTAAAGACATCGAAAAGCTGCTTGGGCAGTGTGACATCGGGAAGCTGGGTAGGGTTTTCCTTCTTCGGAACAATCAAAACAATCCCATCGTTTTCGGCTGCGAGCCCAAAGAGCTTTAAGTACCCTGTGCTGGGCACCATATAGCCGTAGAAGTAATCTTCTATATCGTCAAAAGTGTAAAGGGAAACATAGTCCTTTTCCCTAAACTCAAGAGCACGGTAACGATCCTCCCTTCCCTGGTCAAGGAAGATCTTACGGGCTTCATCTATTGAGACCACTCTTTTTACATATCTATGATCCTGATCAACCAGCTCTCTCATGCGCCTTTCCAGGCGTTCCACATCCTCTGCAGTAACCTTATAGTCTACGATCTCGAAGAATACTCCCCTTCTTACCGAATGCCTTACCTGTAGTTCCTTATCCGGAAAAAGATCATGAACAGCTTTTATCAGCAGAAATTTAAGGCTCCTCTGGTAGATGCGGATGCCATCAGCGCTGCTTAAGTCCACAGGGGTTATGATACATTCCTGTTCAATGGGAAAGGTCAGTTCTCGGATTTCATTATTAACTACTGCCGCTACGATCTGCGAACCTTTTTTCCCCTTTAAATCCCGCACCAGATCCTCAATCCTGGTTCCCTTATCAACTACCATCTCACGGCCGTTTAAACTTATCCTGATTCCTTGATTTGACATATCCCACTCTCCTCGTTATTCGGCTTAATAATTGCTGTAAATATATCGCCGGATAATCCAGCCCCTCCTATTATATTACCCTCAGGTGGCAATACCAGTCAAAAAATGATTGATGATTAATTTTTCACAGGGCTCGCCAGCCCTCCCTCACACATTATTCGGCCTGTACATAATATGAAGAAGGAACAAGCCCGGAGGTATCGGCAACCATGGAAGAATTGCAATTAACCACAGTCTATACCGGCAACAGCTGTACCGGTGATGCCATCATAATTCCGGTAATGCCTATCAATCCTGAATACGCAACGGCTTATATCCGGTATCAAACCTATGGCAAAACCTTCACTCCCGAGGAGGGCTTAAAGCAGGGAACCATCTTCCCAGAACTCAGAGATCACTGGGTTAACAGATAATGGAGGTGAACAAGTATGGACGGCAAAAATGAACTGTTGGAACAGATACGTGCAGTAGACTTTGCCCTGATTGATCTGAACCTGTATCTGGATACGCATCCCTCGTGTGAAAACGCCCTGAAAGACTTTAAGATGCTTGCTGAAACCCGCCAAAGACTTCATAAGCAATTCACCGAAAGATACGGCCCCCTCAGAATGATCCAAGGCGCCACTGATGACTGCTGGCTTTGGGTCAACAATCCCTGGCCCTGGGACAATATGAGATGGGAAGAACTGAAAGGAGGTATGGCAAATGTGGGTTTACGACAAGAAAACCGAATACCCGATCAATATTAAAAGGCCTGACCCACGGATGGCGAAATTGATACTTACGCAATACGGAGGACCCAACGGAGAGCTGGCTGCATCCCTTCGCTATCTGAGTCAGCGTTATGCGATGCCAAACAAGGAATCTAAAGCGATACTTACAGATATTGGCACGGAGGAGCTTGCCCACTTTGAGATGGTTGGCTCCATGATCTCCCAACTAGTAAAGGACGTACCTCCACAGGAACTGGAAAGAATGGGGTTTGGCTCTGTTTACGCAATACACGGCAAGGGTGTGTACCCTTCCGACTCTAACGGAGTTCCCTTTACAGCTGCTTATATCGAGTCCATGAGCGACCCCATTGCAAACCTGAATGAAGACCTGGCAGCCGAACAAAAGGCACGGGCTACCTATGAGTTTTTGATCAATATGGCCGATGATCCCGATGTCATCGATCCCCTGCGCTTCTTAAGGGAACGAGAAGTGGTTCACTACCAGAGGTTTGGTGAAGCCCTCAGGATCGTTTATGAAGCCATGCGCCGAAAGAAAATGTACTATAAGCCAAATGTTCCCCTAGTGGGAATGGCCGACAAAAAGGATATGCCCGATAAAAAGGATATGTCCGACAAGATGAATATCATGCCGAACCCGATGAACCCTAACCCAGTTTCCCCCCTGAACATACATAACATACCGGGTCCTATTATGCCCAATACCAAGCCGGATAGCAAAAAGAAATAGAAGGCCGTACAGGAATTGAAGCAGACCTTAAAAAAGGCCTGCTTTTTGTTTGCGTATAAAAACAACGGCCAGTTTCATGTCAGTTTCCACCATATCGTTGATGCCGGTCTTTAAGCCCCCCACCACCTAAAAACTTTGCAAAAATAAGGTATAATATAATCATAAAACTACGAGGGAGATCTATGAAAAGGGTTGTTTTTCTGGTGGACATGAACGCCTTTTTTATAAGCTGCGAGACCACCCGGCGTCCGGAACTTGCGGGTATTCCGGCGGCTGTTGCTGGTGACCCCAAAATGCGCAGTGGCATCATTCTGGCAGCCAATTACGATGCACGAAAATATGGCGTCAAGACCACCATGACCCTAGGAGAAGCTAAAAAGCTGTGCCCCGACATTGTTCTTGTACCTCCTGATCATTCCTTCTACGAGGAAAAATCCAAACAGGTGATGCAACTCCTTTCAGGTTACACCCCGGTTATCGAACAGGCCTCCATCGATGAAGCATGGCTTGATATGACAGGCTGTGAAGCCATTTTGGGCAGTCCCCGTACTGCGGCTGAGCGGATAATGAAAGATATAAGGGGCAAGCTGGGGCTTTGGTGTTCCATCGGCATATCCGAAAACAAATTCCTTTCAAAGATGGCCTCCGGCATGAAAAAGCCTTTAGGCATAACCGAACTATGGGTTCATGATGTACCAGCAAAGCTCTGGCCCTTGAATGTGAGAGCCATGTATGGGATCGGAAAGAAAACCGCCCAGCTGCTTGCAAAAATAAATATCAGAACTATTGGGGAACTGGCTGCCATTGATCCTGCCATTCTTTCCGAAAAACTTGGAAAGATGGCTTTTGAGATCCATCAAAGGGCCAATGGTATAGATGACACACCGGTAACGCCCCACTCCCCCGATGAGATGAAGTCCATCGGCCGCTCCACTACCCTTCCGAGGGATATTACCGACCTGAAGGAAGCTAAGAAGGTTATCATGGAGCTTTCGGAGGATATTGCCATGTCGGCCCGCCGCCACAGGAAAAAGGGACGGACCGTGCAGATAACCATAAAGTACAGCGATTTCAAAACCATCACCAGGCAGACCAGGGTTTTCCCCACAAATCTTGCCCGTGATATCATGCAGGCAGGATTCAGGCTGCTTGAGAACAACTGGAACAGGTTCAGGCCTGTGCGCCTCCTGGGAATCTCCATAAGCGGGTTCGAGGATGACTGCAGCGACCAGATCTCATTGTTTGACCAGCAGGATACGGGCCGTGACAGGGTGAAAGTGGAGAAACTGGAGATCGCCCTGGACAGGATACGTCAAAAATACGGCCCGGACAAAATCAGCAGGGCCGCCCTGATCAGGAAAGAGGATAAATAACGGACCGAGTCCGTCTACAACACCAGGTCTGAAAGGCGCACATCGGGATTACCCAAACGCCGCTCTCTTACAAAGGCGCCATGACAGTCCGAACCGCCGGTTACAAGAAGCTTATGGGTATTGCAGAACTCCAGGGCATACCTGGTTACTTCCTCACCGTTTTCAATATGATAGCATTCAACGCCCTGGATCCCCATCTTAAGCATATCATTGAGAACAGTACGGTAATCCGGACTGTAGAAGCTGGCCCCGGGATGGGCAAGAACCGCGCATCCGCCGGCTTTCTTTATTACTGAAATAACATCTTCCGCGGGATGAAAACCTGGGGGCTCGGACAATGGCGAGTCGTCCGGGAACAGGGCAAAGAATTCCCTGTAATCAGAGCAAAGCTTCTTATCAATACAGTAGTTAAGGGCTTTCCAGCCGCCCCTGCTGCGGTCGTCCTCATAGCGCTCATAGTCCTCGGCGGACACATGGGGATATTTGCTCTCCAGGAAGGCTATCGCCCTTTTATCCCTCATTTCCATCCTCTCCTCCTGGTTCTTCAGGAGTGATTTAAGACCGCTGTTTTCAATATCGATGCCCAACCCAAGGATATGATAGGTATAGCCCTCATGAACCGAATCGATCTCCACCCCGGGTATGAAGAAGACTCCCTGCGCCCTGGCCAGAGCGGATGTCCGGGACACATTTTCAATGGTATTATGGTCGGTGAGGGCAAAGATCCTGATCCCCGCCTCCTTCACATGCCTTACCAGTTCTTCCGGCGACCAGGTCCCATCCGAGGCGCAGGAATGGACATGCAGGTCCACCCTGACATCCCGGGGATCATCCTTTATACCCTGAAAATATTTCTCCAGCATGGTATGCTCCTTATCTCAATCCGGACAATTCATGGAACCGTATTGCGTTTATTATAACCCATATTCCGGCGGCCAAAAAGCATTTTCTGTCATGTGAGCTTATACTTGCTGCTCTGTATGTACGACGGTTTTATACTTGACACCTGAAATATTATGTATTAGCATATGCGTGTCACAGCCGTATTTTCGGCAGTATATGCAACAACTGGGAACATCTTGATTTGTTTGCAGGAATTCCGAAAGAAAGCAGGGACATAATATGAAGAATATTGCCAGGGTAGTTTTATCGATTGCCTGCATAATTGCTTTGTGTACGCTGCTCATAGCCTGCTCAGACTCAAAAACACCGGATGACCAACCGGACCAGGAGGCCAGCGGCGCACAGTCATCTCCCGCAGATGATGAGCCGGAACTCGTGGAAGAGCCGCAGGCACCGTCATATCCCGTCCAGTTCGAAGACGCGGCCTTTGAAAAGGCCATCAGAAAGCTCATTGGGAAAGAGGAAGGCGAGATACTCAGCACAGATCTGGCAGGAATAACCGTGATAGAGATCTGGGGTGAAGAGGTCATCCTTGATCCTTCAATAAATGTTTTCGGAAATTCAGAAGGGTTTACGATTAAAGGACAAAGATATACCGATCGCGGACATATACAAACCCTCAACGATGTGAAACTGTTTCCGGATCTGAAAAAGTTATCAGTTAACTTTCAGTCATTAAGCGATATCAGCGGTCTGGAAGGGCTTTCAAAGCTTGCGGAACTGGAGCTCCGGGCCAACGAAATCAAGGATATCAGCCCATTGGAGGGGCTTAAAAACCTTTATTGGCTTGACCTTGGCATGAACCGGATCGAAGATATCAGCGCATTGGAAGGGCTGGAAAATCTCTGTTTCCTGTACCTTGGATCCAACCAGGTCAGCGATATCAGCGCCTTAGGCAGGCTCACAAACCTGAGATCACTCTACCTGGACTCCAACATTATAAGTGACATCAGCGCGTTGAAGGGTCTTAAAGACCTTGAGCAGTTAGGTATGATGGAAAACAAGATAAGTGATATCAGCGCTCTGGCAGGCCTGACCAATCTCAGGGATTTGGAAATCGGCATAAACGAAATCAGTGATATCAGCGCGCTTAAGGGGCTTGTAAAACTCCAGTGGCTGAATATAACGGCGAATCAAATCAGCGATATCAGTGTACTTGAAGGTTTATACAGGCTGGAAAACCTGTACGCATCATATAACCGGATAAGCGATATCAAAGTGCTGGAAGGGCCGACGGAACTGAAGCGGCTCTACCTGGAATCCAACCTGATAAGCGATATAAGCGCGTTGAAGGAATTGAAAAACCTTGAACGCCTGAACATTGGGAACAACCGGATCAGTGACATAAGCCCATTGAGGAAGATGAACAAGCTGAATTTCTTGTGGGCAGCCAGCAACCAGGTCAGCGATATCAGTGTACTGAAGGAACTGCCCAACCTTAAGGAAATTTACCTGAACGGCAACCCGATCAGCCAGGATGATATCGATGAGCTTACAGAAGCATTGCCCGATGCCCAAATATGGCATTAATGCGTGTCGAAGAAGGCTGAGCCTCAATGGTTCAGCCCTTTATTTTCTTCGTTTGCCTATGCTCTCTGCTGTTTCCCGCAGGCAAAGCTTTGCAACCTGTATTATAAGTAAATGATATAAAGTGCAAATAATACTGGATATTATTGACATATATAGCTCTTTATATTAATATGTACATAAACAGCAACTATCCAGACCATTTAACATCACCAGGCTGCAATTCTTCAGGAAAGCGAGGAAGATAAATATGAAAAAGAAAACTGTCATAAGCGCAATACTGCTGGTTTGCGTAACTGTGTCAGCCGCCTTGTTTATATCCTGCACAAGAGGGGCTGATGATCGATTGGATGATTATGAACCAGAAAAGAAGGTTTCGGGCAAAATCCGGTTACCGGGAATACCATCGGAAGACCAGCCAAGTACGGGTAAATCATCAAACGATCGACATGAGAAGGATAATCCGGAGAACCAACCAAAACCGGATAGTTCCGATGACAAAACGGAGAAGGACAGTCCTGCTGATCGTCCGGAACCGGATAATGATGAACCGTATGCCATCCGGTTTGAGGATGAAGCTTTTGAAAAAGCCATGCGCAAGTTTACTGACAAACCGAAAGGAGTTATACTTGGCGAAGACTTGGAAAAAATAACCATGCTGGCAATTGAAGGAGAAATATATAGTAACAGCGATAAATATACAATCAACTACAGCAAATTATATGGCAATGTCGGATTTACGGAAACAATCAGCGATGTAAGATTTCTCAAAGAACTGGAGCATCTGCAAATCATAAACTTGGCCATAGATGACTTCAGCGCCGTAAAAGAATTGCCAAAACTGAAGTACCTGGGCATTTACAATACCAAGGCCAGCGATATCAGTGTATTGGAGGGAATGACCAACCTTGAAATACTGAACCTGTATGGCAGCGATATCAAGGACATCAGCGCTCTTAAAGGACTGGAGAACCTGACTGAACTGGGTCTGTGGAACAATCAGATCAGAGATATAAGCGCGCTGGAATACTTGTCAAACCTTACGACCCTGGAGATAAGCCGTAACCCGATAAGCGACTTAAGACCGTTGGAGGGCCTGAAAGAGCTTAAGGTACTGGAAATGAAGGAGATCGAGGCCAGTGACATAAGCGCACTGCAGTACCTGACCAACCTTGAGTACCTGGAAGCGTCATGGAACAAGATCACAGATATCAGCGCACTGGAGGAACTTACAAAGCTTGAGACATTATATCTAAACTCCAATAAGATCAGCGATATCAGCCCATTGGCCGGCTTGGTAAACCTCAGGATCTTAAACCTGGAAGATAATAATTTCAGCGACATAAGCGCACTAGAAGGACTTAAAAATCTCGAGCAACTGCGCTTAGACTCCAACCAGATCAGCGATATCAGCGCGCTGAAAGGATTGACCAAACTTGAACTCCTGAGCCTGGCAGGAAACCCAATAAGCGACGACCAGTTCAATGAGCTTAGAGAGGCATTGCCTAACACATTTATATACTTAAGGTAGATAACTCAACAACTATAATTCATCAGGAATACTGTCATTGCCAAAGAGGCTGAACCATGAAAGTTCAGCCTCCTTGACTTTATATAACTATTCTCCGTCGCGGCATTTTGCCGCCCAGGCATCAGCTATAAGACGCTCTTACTTGTTCTTCAGGTTGAACCATGCGTCAAGACCCGGATACTGGGCTACTTCGTCCAGCTCTTCCTCGATGCGGAGCAGCTGGTTGTATTTTGCCACGCGGTCTGTTCTTGAAGGAGCGCCGGTCTTGATCTGTCCTGAGTTAGTGGCAACAGCGATATCGGCAATGGTGGCATCCTCTGTTTCGCCCGAGCGATGGGATGTAACAGCGGTGTAGCCTGCTCTGTTGGCCATCTCAATGGCTTCCAGGGTCTCGGTGAGGGTTCCGATCTGGTTGACCTTAATGAGGATGGAGTTGGCAACGCCCATATCGATACCCTTCTTCAGGCGTACTGTGTTGGTGACGAAAAGATCGTCGCCGACCAGCTGAACCTTCTTGCCCAGTTTATCGGTGAGCAGTTTCCATGCTTCCCAGTCATCCTCCGAAACACCGTCTTCTATAGAAATGATGGGATACTTATTGCACATTTCTTCCCAGAAACTGACCATCTCTTCCCTGGTCATCCATTTATCAGTCTTCCACCAGTAGTACATACCTTCCTTGCCCTTGGCCTTGGCTTCCTCATACATCTCTGTAGAGGCAGCGTCGATAGCGATCCTGAACTGCTCGCCGGGCTTGAAGCCTGCCTTCTCAACAGCTTCAAGGATGACCTGGATGGCTTCCTCATCGGACTTCAGGTTGGGAGCGAATCCGCCTTCATCGCCCACGGCAGTGGAATAACCCTTGTTCTTTAAGACGCTCTTGAGGTTGTGGAAAACCTCAGCACACCACTGAAGCGCCTGTTTGAAACTCTCGGCGCCTACCGGCATGATCATGAATTCCTGTATAGTCACACTATTGTCGGCATGCTTTCCGCCGTTGATAATGTTCATCATGGGAACCGGCAGAACCTTGGCATTGGTTCCTCCGATATACTGATAGAGGGGAATGCCCAGTGCATCGGCAGCAGCCTTGGCAACAGCCAGCGATACGCCCAGGATAGCGTTGGCACCCAGCTTAGCCTTGTTGGGAGTGCCGTCCAGATCTATCATGGTCTTGTCGATAAGAGCCTGGTCAAATACGTTCATTCCAACTATTTCAGGGGCAATGATATCATTAACATTGTCAACCGCCTTCTGGACACCCTTACCAAGGTAACGGCCTTTGTCGCCGTCACGGAGTTCAACAGCCTCAAAGGCACCAGTTGATGCACCGGAAGGAACCGCTGCGCGCCCCATGAAGCCGCCTTCAACAATTACTTCAACTTCGACAGTGGGATTTCCGCGTGAATCCATAATTTCTCTGGCAAATATGCTTTCAATTTCAAGATATTGTTTCATGTCCTATACTCCTTCCTTTTGTGTGTCAATAACCACATATTAGCATACATGAAACGGCATAAATTGTAAAGGTAGTTTACCCATCATTGTCTTTATCGTATGATAATTTCACCCTTAAGATTATCGCGTGAATATTTCACCCCCCAC
>LFSK01000127.1:0-256 GCA_001512555.1 Clostridiaceae bacterium DTU059
AAGCCCCATTTTGTTCCGGGGTTTATCACAGCTCATAAGAGTATTTTATCCTCCTTCTTATTATTATGTTAATAATATCATTTTGTTAATAACAATTATAATCACGGCGAATGTTCTCGTCAATAGCTTTTTTTTATTCTAAGAGTATTTTTCATTCCAGTCATCCTGCCCTCTGCCGTAATAAGACTTGGAAAACGGAATACTATCCCATTAAGAATTGAATAATGTTATAATAATAACTAAATAAAGGAAGTTA
>LFSK01000127.1:328-30959 GCA_001512555.1 Clostridiaceae bacterium DTU059
GCTAGCGATGTCCCAAGCAGCCCGGATATTGCTCCGCCAGCATCTGATGATTCCGGTGATACTCCAACAGGATCGTCAGATAATGTCAATAAGGATCCGGAAATTATAACCGATCCTCCTGACGATAAGGTAATCAATGTCTTTTGTGCATCAGACGAAGTATACAGGATAATTATGAGGTATAAGGAGCTTAATCCCGACTTCCCTTACGAAATAAAGCCGTATAGTTTTGCCACAGCGGACGTAGATTTTCATGTCGCTCTTAACGAATCCCTTGAAGCCGGCGGCTCGCGAATGCCCGATATTTACTGCATCGGAAGCGGCCATGTGATGGAATACATCCATGGGGACATGGCCATGTATGCAACGCCGTACAGGGACCTCGGCATTGATGTTGAAAGCCTCGCAAAGGAAGCCGATATCCCCCGGTATGTCATTGACATGGGCTCAAACGCTGATGGCCAGGTGGTCGCCTTAAGCTACCAGGGAACCGGCAGCGCTTTCATATATCGCCGCTCCATAGCGAAGACAGTCTGGGGAACCGATGATCCCGAAATAATCAGGGACAAAATTGGTCCGGGCTGGGACAGGTTCCTCGAAGCGGCAGCCGATCTTAAAGTTAGGGGATATGTCATGGTATCGGGATATGACGATCTCTGGTTCCCCATGGCAGCCAGTGCTGAAAATCCATGGATCGTAGATGGCAAACTCCATATTGATTCCTATCGTGAAGCCTTTCTTGACCTTGCAAAACAGTTCCATGACAGAGGATATACCAACAATACAACAACCTGGTTAACTGAATGGTATGACGGTATGAAAGATACCGGGCCCAAGAAAGTCTTCGGATACTTCGGACCGTCATGGATGGTGAACTATGTCATAACTAATAACTGCGGCGGCAAACAGCCCGGTGAAGGAACCTACGGCGACTGGGCCGTCTGCGAGCCGCCGGCCGGCTTTTTCTGGGGTGGCTTCTGGGTTTTTGTAAATAAGAATTCGGAACACAAGGAAGTTCTTGGCGACCTGATCAGGTGGATCACCCTTGACAGTTCCGAGGCGGGTCTTCAGTATTCCTGGGCCAGTGGCACTTTCGATGGCAATGGGCGGGTACGGGATGCCGTCACCTCCGGGACGGTCATGGGGAATGTCCCCGGTGAAATAGATTTCTAAGGCGGCCAGGATATGTTTGAAGTGTTCGACAAGACTGCGAGGCTCGCAAGTGGAAAGAACAGAACCATGTATGATGAAGCCATCGACCTCTACTGGCTTGCCGCCGCCCGTCAGTACGCTGAAGGCGGAAAGACAAAAGAGCAGGTTATTGCAGATTTCAAACAGAAAGTAAAGGACGAGCTGGATATTATCGTAGAATAGTTTAGGGGGGAAACCATTATGAAACGTTTTGCTGCCCTGTTTTTAAGCCTTTTGATCCTCATGTCCGTTATAATGGCAGGATGCGGCGGCACAACCAACAACACACCGGGAAGTCCGGATCCTGCTCCTGACGCAAAGGTTTCACCAACCCCATCGGAAGATGCTGCGGATCAGGTGACAGCCACGCCTATGCCTAAAAAAGGCGTAATCCATATATATTGTCTATACGATGATCAGATATTTACTAAATTCAAGGAATTTCATCCTGACTTCCCATATGAAATCGAGATGCATTATTTTGCCACCGTGGAGATTAGTTTTCACGAATATCTGGTCGAGCTGCTTGATGCCGGGGGTGAGGATGCGCCTGATATATATCTGATTGAAAGCGCGAATGTAAAAGAATACTCTGAAGGAGACGCCGCCCGTTATGCAGCGCCATATAAAGATCTTGGAATCGACGTGGATAGCCTTATAAAAGAGGCGGACATTCCCCAGTACGTCATCGATATGGGCACCAATCCGGAAGGTCAGATCGTTGGCCTTACATATCACGGAACCGGCGGCGCTTTCATCTATCGCCGCTCCATCGCAAAAGAGGTCTGGGGAACCGACGATCCCGAAATCATTCAAAGCAAAATTGGTCCGGGCTGGGAGAAATTCTTCGATGCGGCGGACGACCTTAAGGCCAGAGGATATGGCATCGTATCGGGATATGATGATATCTGGAAGGCTGTAGAAAACAGCTCCGAAATTCCCTGGGTCGTTGATGGCAGGCTCGTCATCGATCCCAGGCGCGAAGCCTTCCTGGACCTGGCAAAACAGCTTCATGACAACCGATATACCAATAATTCAATCAGTTGGACCGATGAATGGTATGCTGATATGAGGGACGAGGGCCAGAAGAAAATCTTTGGTTTTCTCGGACCGTCGTGGTTTGTGGAGTTTATTATAAGAAACAACTGCGGAGGTAAAGAGCCCGGTGAGGGAACCTATGGCGACTGGGCTGTATGCGAGCCTCCCGCAGGCTTCTTCTGGGGCGGTACCTGGGTTTTCGCAAGTAAAAACACCCGGCACAAAGATGCCGTTGGCTATATCATCAAGTGGATAACACTGGACAGCTCAGATACCGGTTTACAGTATTTATGGGCCACCGGGGCTGTTGACGGGCACCGGGAGGCGGCGGCATCGGGCACGGTCATGAGAAAATGCCCGGCTCAATTGGACATCCTTGGCTGCCAGGACATGTTTGAAGTATACGACAGGTGTGCCAGGCTTGCAAAGGGTAACAACAAAGCCGAATACGACGAAATGATTAATTACTGGTGGCTTGAACAGGCGCGTGAATATGCAAAGGGCAATAAAACTAGGAAGCAGGCCATCGAGGATTTCAGGAGGAATGTAAAAGACGAGCTGGGTATCATCGTGGAGTAACCGGGATAGTGATGATATGAAAAGATCTGGCTTGAGCAGGTACGCGAATATGCGAACGGTGCAAAGACCAGGGATCAGGCTATCGCCGACTTCAAGCAGAGGGTCAGTAACGCATACCCGGACATCATCGTTGAATAGGCTGTAAGATAACCCACTGATTATCCCGTAGCACCCAAATCCCGGGCACTGAGAACAAGCAGAGTCCGGGATTTTTTGTCTCCTGATAAATCCTCCGGCATAACTGCAGAAAAACTGCACGGTGTCCCTGTAACGGACTTGTCCAATAAAGCATAAAATGTAGCAGCAAATAGCTTTATTGGAGGGATTTTATGCGCCTAAGACCTTTTGTGGATCCACTTCCCATACCAAGGGTGCTGCAGCCCCTTGAAAGGCGTAAAGATAAAACATACTATGAGGTAAGAATGAAAGAATTCTTCCACCAGTTTCACAGCCAGCTCCCCCCTACCAGGGTCTGGGGTTATGAGGGTCAGCTCCCCGGCCCCACCATAGAAGTAGAGGAAGGCGAATGCACCCACGTGCTTTGGATGAACGATCTGCCGGAAAAGCATTTTCTGCCCATCGACAGGACACTCCACGGATCAGGCCATAATATGCCAGAGGTACGCACCGTGGTTCACCTTCACGGAGCATCGGTTGAGCCTGAAAGCGATGGGTATCCGGATGCCTGGTATACCAATAATTTCGGAAAGTGCGGTCCAAGGTTTTCACAAAAGATTTACAAATACCCCAACAAACAGCGTCCTGCAATGCTCTGGTACCATGACCACGCCGTTGGCATAACCCGCCTCAATGTGTATGCCGGGCTCGTGGGACTGTATATCATACGCAACGAAGAGGAACGCTCCCTGAATCTGCCGTCAGGTGTTTATGAGATACCCCTGGTAATACAGGACAAGAGCTTTAATGATGACGGATCCCTATTCTATCCTTCAACCGTTGATGTGCAGGACCCTCCGCCCGATTTTCCCGATGTTTCCATTACACCCGGGTTTGCGGGCAACACCATCACGGTGAACGGAAAGGCCTGGCCCTACCTTGAAGTGGAGCAGAGAAAATACCGCTTCCGTATTCTCAATGGCTCCAATGAAAGGTTCTACCGCATGAAGCTGGATTCCGGGCAGCAGTTCATCCAGATCGGCTCAGATGGCGGCCTTCTTCAGAGGCCTGTCAGAACCGATGAGATTGTCATAGCTCCATCGGAGCGTTGTGATCTTGTAATAGACTTCTCAGACCAGGATGTTGGCACGAACATCACGCTCCTGAATACAGCCAGAACCCCCTTTGATTTTGGCAATGAACCCGATCCATTCACCGATGGAGAATCATGCAGTTCAGGGTGATTCAAAGAACATCAGAGGACACCAGCACGATCCCGCAATTCCTTAGCCGCATACCCAGGATGAGTGAGTGTGACATCATCAGGACAAGAGATATTTCCTTTGATGTTACAACTGACCATTACAACCGGCTCCTGTTCCTGCTTAATAATCATGATTACATGGACGGGATTGTGGAAAATCCCATTATAGGCGAAACAGAATGCTGGAGGATCATTAATGCCGGGCTGGGTGTTCACCCATTCCATATCCATCAGATCCAATTCCAGGTTCTCGACCGGATTCCTTTTGATACGGTCACCTATAACCAAACAGGCCGTGTCAGGTACACAGGCGAACCCGAACTACCCTTACCCGGCGAAAGGGGCTGGAAGGATACAGTTCAGGCACATCCCGGTTATGTTACACGCATGATCATGCGTTTTGGGCCTTACACCGGCAGGTACGTTTACCACTGCCATATCCTCGAACACGAGGATCATGACATGATGCGACCCTTCGATGTAACAGCGCCGAAATGCACGCCAGGCGGGGATAGATGCTGATAAAGGACAATTCTGAAATTCCTGAAAAGAAAAGAGAGGCAAAGGCTGTGTGCAGCCAATGCTTCTCTTTATTATTAATGTGATTGCTCAGATATATACACCCGGATCCGGCCCCATAATACTCACCGGTATAGTATCAGATTTTCCTTGCCACCTCGGCAGCCTCCGCTATTGCATCAATTGCGCGCCTGGGTTTTGCGGCATCGCCAATGATGTAGAACGGAATGCGGCGGTTCTCACAGTAGCTTTTTATTTCGCCATAGTCATTGGGTTTTGCTCCGATGGCAATAACAACATAATCACATTTAAGCTCCTGAAGCTCACCATCCTTCTCTATGACCAGGCCGTTTTCAGTAATCTCCACACATTTAGACCGGTCCATGGTTGCAATATTGTAGCAATAGAGGCTCTCCATGACGCAGATCTTCCTGAATATGCCAAGGTCCCTGCCAATTCCCTCAAGAGCTTCAATTACGGTAACGTTGTTCTTTCTTTCGGCCAGGTACTCGGCAACCTCAAGACCCACCAGGCCTCCGCCCACCACGATCACATCACCACTGGGCCTGACCCTGTCAGACAGTACGTCATAGGCATTGCAGACATTGGGTCTGTCTGTCCCGGGAATGTCAAACCTTGCGGCTTCGGCACCTGTGGCTATGATAACCGCATCTGGAGAAATCTCCTCTATAACCTTACTGTTCACCGGAGTGTTCAGCCTTACATCCACTCCGGCTCTGTAGGTCTGCTCGGCCCTGGAAACGGCCGCTTCCCGCATTTCCTGCTTTCTCGGAGCCAGGCCCGCCAGCAGGAACTGGCCGCCCAGTTCTGAAGATTTTTCGCACAGTATAGGCTCATGCCCCCTCTTTTTCAGGGTGATGGCAGCCTCCATGCCGCCCAGCCCGCCGCCAGCAATGAGAACTCTTTTGGGCTCCCTGGCCGGAACCAGACTGCACTCCTTTTCCCTGCCCACTGCGGGGTTTCTAAGACAGGATAAATGGGGAAACTCGGCCTTATTGGTATACCGGTCCACACATCCCTGGTTGCAGGCGATACAGCGGATAATGTCATCCTCATCTCCTGAACTCGCCTTGTTGCAGAATTCCGGGTCGGCAATCTGGGCACGGCCCATAACCACCATATCAGCCTTATCGCTCGCGATAATATCGTCTGCCTGCCTGGGATCATTGATGCGCCCCACCGCAATTGTAATCATTCCGGTTTCCTTCCGGATGCGAGCAGCGTTTTCCACGTTGAACCCTCTGGGAATATCTATGGACGGAACCTCAAATTTGACGCCTGCGGAATGGGCATTGCCGCGGGATACATCAAGTACATCCACGCCGGCTTCTTTTGCCATCTTGCAGAATTCAATTATATCCTCAATGGTAAGCCCGCCTTCAAGATAATCATCATGAGCAACAATACGCATCAGTATGGGCATGCCTTCCGGAATATTTTCCCGAATCGCCTTTATGCATTCAATGGAGTACCTTGCCCTGTTCTCCAGCGATCCGCCATACTCGTCATCCCTTTTGTTGATGGCGGCGCTTAAAAAGGAGTGGGGAGAATACCCGTGGGCGGCATGGAATTCAACACAGTCAAAGCCCGCTTCCACTGCGCGCCTTGCAGCTTCACCGAAAGCCCTGACCACATCCTTTATAACCTCTTTGGACGCGCCGGGAATAACATGCTCCCCCGCTGGCGTATCGCTGGGTACTATGATCATTGCATTCGGGTCTCCCCCCCGCAACAACGATACCGCCCTGCCACAGCTGTATGCAGGCCTTTCCGCCAGCGGCATGAATGGCGTCCGTAAACTTTTTCAAACCGGGAACGAATTTGTCATCGCTGATATTTAAGAAATTACGCGGCGCAGACGGGGCGTGCACCGAAGCCGCTTCTGTGATATTGAGCCCATTGCCGCCTTCAGCGCGGGCTACATGATAATCGATGAGTTTGTCAGTCACATACCCGCCGTCGGCAATCAGGTTGGTTGCCATGGCGGGGAAGACCACTCTGTTTTTCAGTTCCAAATCCCTGATCTTAATTGGTTTGAAAAGATTCTGATATTTCATTCTCAATGCCCTCCATTCCGACCCGGTAACCACCCGTACCCTCAGCCTCCCCTGTACCCCCCTATGATACAGCGGCCGTAAAAGACGCTTTATCAACTGAGGCACCCAGATGGTGCACCGAGGCACAATAATTGTAAATTTTTATCATACCATTACTATAGCATAAGTGGAGAATCCACGTAATTGTTATTATTGCTAACTTCACATGTAATATATTGTAGAATAAGACAACGTTGGTGTTGTAATGAAGAATATACTGGACAAACTGGCGGACTATAAAATGACCCGGCTTCAACCTCCTACTTCTCACTTCTGTAATGGGTATTGGTTTGTATTTTTCCCTTGTGTCTGTCTATATGAACAGATCGACAAACTTCTGCCAGAAGCTTTTTTTCCCGATGGTCTCAACCGGTGCCTCCTTCTCCTTTTCAGGTAACTTGATAGCAGGGGTTCTGATGACGAACTGAACGGAACTGGCCAGACCCTTCTCAGGAACAACGAAGGATACGACCTCTTCGTCTTCCCCATCCTGTCCAACTATCCCTGAAATTGCGGCATCAGTTCCCTTCTTTATAGCCAATCCACCGTCTATCAATTCCTGGGCATGGCCGGGAAGGTCTTTCATGTTGTCACTTATTTCGGTCATTCCTGCTTCGAGGACAGATACCCCATCCGAAAGCCGCCTGCCACCATCCTCCAGTTGTGAGATGCCCTCAAGAAGCTGATCCGAGGCCTGGGTAAGAGCCGTGACCCCCCTGTCAAATCCTTTGTATTCCTCAGACAACCTTGATACGCCCTCTGTATATTGGCCAAGGCCAGCATTTAGTGTAGCAAGATTCTGATAGATTTGTTCCAGCCCGGCAATCTGATCAAGCATTGACTGAGCCATATTGCCCGCCTGGGCGTACGGACTGTTGCTCCCCGCATATTGAGCCAGCATGCGGAGCTGTTCCCTTTCGGCCTCTCCCGGCAGCTGAGACAGAATACCCTGGGTCAATTGCTGATACCCGGCAAGGATGGATTCACCGTTGATGGCAATCTCTGAGAGTCCATCCCTGATGTTCTTAGAGCCATGGGAAACCTGATCCAGTGAAGCGTCAAACTGCTGGTATCCCTGTGCAAAACTTTCCATCCCCCCATGCAATTCTCTGCTCCCAGTAGACAAATCTTTGAGACCAGAGGTTAGCATACCCATACCATTTGACAATTCCATAAGGCCATTCTTAAAGGATTTGGCTCCATCAACCCAGTCTTCCAGGCCCTTGCTCAGCTCCCCAATGCCTTCGCTCAGGCTCCCGGAGGACAGGACATTTCCATAGTCAATGGCCGATATGCCGATGCTCATACTCTCCAGTTCAAAGTCAACGGCCTCCATAACAATGCGATAGCTGCCGGAAGTTCCCGGAAGAACGGTATAAGCCAGGGTGTTGGTCTTTCCTGTAATAACCTGGGTTGCACCATGGGCAGAGATGATTGATGCCCGGTTTATGTCTATGGGTACCTGAACCTGCATGGCAAATTTCTCCCTGAAATAGGGCAGGACAGATTCGTTGGCGGTTACCGACAGGACTATCTCAACCTTCCCGCTCCTTCCTGCCAAATCCTGAGCCTGTACCTTATTTCCGTCCAGAAAGTATTGGATATTGAATGTCCAGGGAAGTTCAACTCCTGCCAGTTCACCCTTGTAGTAGAAATCCCCGTAAGACTTTTTAAGCTCCCAGATTATTCTGTCACCCTCTGTTCTTGGCTGAATATTCTCGCTCAGGCTCTCAATCTTCTTATAATTTCCAAAATCAACATATGTGCCATCCTCGAGGACCTTGCTATGGTTAACCACATATACAGAGCGAACCGACCCATCCTCATTCAGGAGGGCATACACAGTTTCATCCTTTATAATGGGCTTAATTCCGTCTCCAGGGTTGTTAATCAGACTTCCGGACGAACCTGTCGCTCGGACGGGTAAGGTAGTGCCGGTCCGAAGACCCGATGACGTCAGGGCAGCCATCATGGTAAAAACCATTATGAGCGCGATAACAATAAATGTTTTGGCTCTTATCTTCATGGGGTTATTCCTCCTTTACTATTGATCTATCCCTGCCCTTTGACTTAAGGGTTGTTTTTCCAATAATCCCATCAAAAATAATCAGCAGTTGAGGAAGCAGCACAAGCACAAGCACCCCGCTTATGGCTGCACCCCTTCCCAGCAGCAGAACGATCTCCGACACTCCCCTTATGGAGGAAGCCACACCAGCGCCCATACAGGCAATAAACAGTATGAGAGCCGATGTGATGACCGACCATCCTGAGTCTGTCAGGGCCTTTACAGCTGCTTCTTTCCTGGTGTAATCCTTCCGGTTTTCCATATACCGGTTAGTCATAAGAATGGCATAATCAACAGTTGCTCCCAATTGTATGGCGCTCACCACCAAATAACCGACGAAGGCCATGGGTTCATCCATGAAATAGGGCACCGACATATTTATCCATATGGATGCCTCGATGACCAGAACCAACAGCACAGGAATGATCAGGGATCGGAAAGTGAAGAGAATGATCAGGCCAACAGCGCAAATGGAAATAAGATTAACCGTTGAAAAGTCCCTGTCCACCACCTGCTTGATATCGGATACACTGCTTGATGAACCCAACAGGTAATATCCGTCCCCATAGAGTTGGTGAGCCATATGGCTGATCTCCTCCACCGCCTGGAGGGTGGCCTCACTTTCCACCGGAAGGTTCAGATTTATGACCATCCTTGTATAGTTGGCTGAGGTAAAGTTCTCAGTCAGTTCTTCAGGCAGTATTTCTCCGGGAATAGCCGGATCGGCCAGGGTAACCGTTGTCTGTACCGATGAAACATAATCCTTGCTCATCAGTCCATCAGCCAATCTGGCCTCGTTAGGGATGCTGCCCTTTGGCACAAGCAGCACCAGTGGGTTATAGGTTCCAAATCTTTCATCTATTCTTTCAAGGCTCTTTCCTGCTTCGGTACCCTCAATGGAAACCATGGAGTTCTCACCGTACAGGAATGAGTTGGATGCCTGTGCCAGGTATGCAGGCACAATGATCATGGCAAGCAAAACAATCACCACTGCCCCGTAACGCACTATCAAGCCACCAAGCCTTGAGAGAGACGGCAGTATTGGTTTGTGCTGGGTTCGCTCCAGAAGCTTGTCGGTAAAAAGGGTTATTCCGGGCAGCAGGAAAACCACGGTGAGCAGGCTTATCAGAACCCCTTTTGCAAGGACCATACCCATATCCAAACCTATCCTATAGCGCATGAACATTAAGGCCACAAATCCTGCAACCGTTGTAAGGCAGCTTGCTCCTATGGATGAGAAGGAACGTTTTATGGCCTCTTTCATGGCCTGTTCAGCGTCAAGACCGCCTGCCTTCTCCTCCCGGAAGCGATGGAGCAGGAAGATGGCATAATCCATGGATATGGCAAACTGGAGAAGGGCAGCACTGGCCTGAGTGATAAAGGATATGCTGGTGAACATCACGTTGGTTCCCATATTGATGACCACAGAAACGCCCATGACAGCCACATAGATCACAGGCTCAAACCAGGAATGGGAGGTCAGAAGCAGAATGAGAAATATCAGGGGTGCTGCTATGATGGCAGCAGAAATAATCTCGCTGATGGTGCTCTCCCGCATGAATTTGGTGGTTACAGCCGATCCTCCAACCACACCCCTGTCACCTGCGATAGCCTCTATTTCAGTCACAGCCTTTCCGGTGTTGAGACTGTAGTCGTCCTCCACAAACTCTACAATGAAGAGTGCCGAACCATCCTTGTAATAACTTTCTACTGTTTTTTGATCCATATATTCCAGAGGCTTGTAGATATCCTCCATGTCATCCAGCCATATTACTGATTTAACACCATCCACCCGTGCCAGGCGCTGCTTTAAATCGGCAGCTTCAGCGACAGATACATCCTCCACCATTACACGGGCTGTGCCGGTGAGGGAAAACTCCCTTTCCATGATTTCCAGCGCCTGGCTTGTTCTCATTTCTGAAGGAAGGTATTCGGCAAGATTATAATTAACCCGGACCTCAGGAATGAAGCAGGCGCTTAGTACCGTCAACAGTATAAAAATCCAGAATATCAGTTTTCTTCTCTTCACAATGGTATAGGCTAATCTGTCCATAACCCTCTCCTAAAACTAAACATTAATAAACAATCGTTCATTTTTGCTTCCAAAGACAGGCTATTATGAAACTCATAATAGCCTATTCCGTCAGACTTCACAGCCGCTTATACAGATCCTTGACCAGTACTGTCATAGTCTTTTCCATCAGGGCTTCCACCCTGTCGAAGTCATCCCTTACCTCCCTGATGATCAGGTAGATGCTGTCTACTATAGCATTTGCAATAATCATAAAAATAAAGGGATCTTTCACCTTTCTACCGGATGATTTAAGCTGTGTGATCATTTCCTTTTCTATACGTCCGGCAATCAGTTCCATCAAACCGTTTTTTATGTTTTCATACTTTGAGTCCTTACTGTTGTGAAATAGTATGTAGAGCTCAGTGCTGTACTTCCGGTAGATTCCCATGATTGCGGTTATAATGCCGGATATGAGAAGCGGATCCTCGGCCTCGTTGTATTGGTCGAATATTGCCCGGGTAATGGCCTGCCATGCCGGATCCATGATGTCATTGAAAAGCTCATCCTTGCTTGAGAAATACCTGTAGATATTGCCCACGGTAATCCCGGCATTCCTGGCGATAGCCCTCATGGATGCACGGGAATAACTCTTCTTCCCGAATTCCTCAAGCGCTGCTTTCCTTATGGCTTCTTTTACTTCTTCCTTCAGATACTGCATTAATAAACTCCTGTTTATTATTGATTATATTATAATACTTTCCATAAACTGCCGTCAAGAATTATTTAATATAGTCTCCTTCAAAGGAATTAGTCATAGGGATTTACAAAGACAAGTAGATTTTGAACCGACTCTCATAAAGCGGAATATCAGAGACCGACTGTTCTCAAGCATATATAGCTTGTGACAGCTGGCATTTTACTGTTTTGTCGTGCTTCTCATCTTGTCATCTTGTATAGTGGTCTGTGTACTAAATCACTCCCGTTTAAGAGACAACATATAATGTAAAAAAGGGGTGATTTAATTGAATTATTTTGATAAAAGATACCCAAATAAAAACGAAGTATATGAATATATGTATAAAAAAGACGGTAGAATAAATTATGTTATTAAATTGCTCGAAAGAGAAGGTTTTATTGTTCAAGAAGGCAGTTTAGATTTGGGGGCATGCAATCCTTTTCACAAAAAAGAAAAGAGACCACCCGGATCATTATAATAAAAATCTTTTATGGGATTATGAATTTTCTTATTTCGTATGGCTGGCTCGCCCATTTTGCGGTTACGTTCAGGTTTGGCAATAAAGAAACTCACAGAAGTGTATTGTCGCTGGTGGCTTACCAAAGTAAGAAAAATCGGCATAGCCGGTAAATTCATACCATACTATGCCGAATTCTTTCGGGACAATAAATCCCTGAGACGCTCCCCCCAATGATGGGACTTTTTTAACCTTTTTCAATTCTTCATATTTATTCGGGTCAATTCATACAATGACCAATTCTACTCCCTTTGACCTGATAATTTCTTTCCATTCATCGCTCAATTTGTCATCAGTAATTATCATGTCAAAGAACTCAATGTCACCGATGTAACAAGATTTAACAAGGCCAAATTTGCTGGAATCAGCCAGCAGGATTTTCTGTGCACCGGAGCCCATTATAGCCCATTTGGTCTCAAGCTCGTAGTTGTTCATGCAGGTCACACCCATGGTCTCATGAATACCTGCGGCAGAACAAAAGACCTTGGTAGCCCTTGTCTTTCTTATCAGGGCAATGCTCTCCTGACTTTCAAACATCCCTGTATCCTGGTGATAATATCCACCGGCTAATATGATAGAGATGTTGGGCTTGTGTGCCAGCTGATTAATGATATTCAGGTTACTGGTAAGCACCGTGGCCCTCAATTGCCCGGGAATGGATGAAGCAAGCCGCTCGGTGGTTGTTCCGTTATCAATTATTACGCAGTCATCATTTTCAATGAGTGAAGCGGCATACTTCCCTATTCTCTCTTTTTCCCGGGCCTGTGTAATGGTCGCAGTTACAATCGAGTAGTTGTCCGAAACAACGGCATTGCTGCTGTTAGGATTCAATACAGCGGCTCCCGGAATGTCAAGCATCAGCTGATTGTCTTTCAGGAACTTCATATCTCGCCGAATTGTCATCTCAGATACATCAAAATATGTAGCTAATTCTTTTACTGTCATGCCTTTACGCCGTTGCAGCAGTTCTATCATGTTTTTAATTCTTTCATCTTTTTTGCTCAAAATACAGCACCTACTTTATGCATCAATTAAAAAGCGATCTGGCAACTGCAGCCACATTTTGAGCAGTGAACCCGAATCTATCGAACAATTCCCCGGCCGGAGCAGATTCGCCAAAGCCGTTCATGGTTACATATGCACCGTCAAGACCCACATATTTACCCCAGGAGACTGAACTTGCCGCTTCAACCGCTACTCTCTTTCTGCAGTCGGAAGGTAGAATGCTTTCTTTATATTCCTCACTCTGTTTGTCAAATACATCAAGGCAAGGAACACTTACTACGCGAACAGCTTTTCCTTCACTTTCAAGCAGCTTTGCAGCATCTATTGCTATGCTGAGTTCAGATCCGGAAGCCATGAGTATGATATCAGGCGCTGAGCCCTTTTCTTTATGCACAATATAGGCACCTTTCAAAGCTTCTTTGGAAGAATTCTCGATTACGGGCAGATTTTGTCGCGATAATGCAATACATGAAGGTGTTTCTTTTTGAGTAAGTGCACTGAACCATGCCACTCTGGTTTCGGTTTCGTCAGCAGGGCGCCATACATTCATATTTGGCATACTTCTCAGCATGGTAAGCTGCTCGATTGGCTGATGTGTCGGTCCGTCCTCACCAACACCTATACTGTCATGACTTAAGACAGCGATCTGCGGAATCTTCATGAGGGAAGCCAGTCGCAGCATAGGCTTCATATAGTCTGCAAACACCAGGAAGGTCGCAATATAAGTACGAAGGCCTCCATGGAGCAGAATACCGTTGGCGATAGCTGTCATACCAAGTTCGCGGACGCCAAAGTGTATATTCCTTCCTTCCGGTGTATCCTTTGACAGCGAAGCTTCATCCTTCATAACGGTCTTGTTTGAAGGACCAAGGTCAGCACTGCCTCCGATAAGCTCCGTAACAACGTCTTTAACATAATTTATGATATTGCCGGAAATATTTCGTGTGGCGTTTGCCTTTGTTCCTTTTTGCCAGTAGTTCTCGTCATTTTCAAGCTTTGCTGCATTGGAACCATTCAGGCAGGCATCCAGTTCAGCACTGAGCTCAGGATACGCTTCGGAATACGCTGCAAACATTTTGTCCCACGCATCTTCTGAAGCAGCGCCCTTCGCCGTAAGTTCATTGTAGTGCTGGTAAACCTCTTCAGGTACATAGAAAGGTTCGTCGTACTTCCATCCCAGGCTCTCCCTGAGAATCTTCACATTTTCTTCACCCAGCGGTTCACCATGTGCGCTGGCCTTACCGGCCTTTGCAGGAACACCGTAGCCGATGACTGTGGTAATCTTTATGAAAGAGGGCCTGCTTTTATCCGACTTTGCCTCTTCTATAGCCCTTCCTACCGCAGCAAGGTCATTGCCGTCGGAAACTTCAAGGGTCTGGAAGCCCATGGCTTCAAAGCGCTTGGTTACATCCTCGGTAAAGGCTAAATCTGTGCTTCCCTCAATTGTAATTGAATTGCTGTCGTATAAAACTATCAGCTTGTCCAGGCCAAGGGTGCCGGCAAGTGACAAGACTTCATAAGAGATGCCTTCCATCAGGCAGCCGTCTCCGCATAGGGCATAGGTATAATGATCAAAAACATTATAACCATCCCGGTTGTATCTTTTTGCAAGATGCTTTTCAGCCAGTGCCATACCGACAGCCATGCCAAGTCCGGCGCCCAAAGGGCCAGTGGTTGCCTCAACACCTGTGGTATGACCATATTCCGGGTGTCCCGGAGTGAGACTGTCCAGTTGTCTGAATCTTTTCAGTTCCGAAAGCGGTAGATCGTAACCGAACAGATGTAAAAGTGAATAAAGCATTGACGATCCGTGGCCGGCAGAGAGAATAAACCTGTCTCTGTTGATCCATTTGGGGTTCCTGGGGTTATGTATCATGTGATTAGCCCAGAGTTCGTAAGCTATGGGGGCAGCCCCCAGGGGAAGCCCCGGATGACCTGAGTTTGCCCTTTGCACCTGATCGGCACTCAGTATGCGTATTGCATTTACAGCTGTTTTAACATCCATTTTCTATCTTCCTTTCCTTTTCATGCCAATAACTCCACTTACCTTGAGTTTGTTTGTATATGAGCTGATGGTAAGAGCAATAATTGCCAGTGCATAGGGGAACATTTTTATTATAGACGGAGAAAGGGCTATCCCTGCAAGTTCAATGCGTATGCCAATGGCTTCAGCAATGCCGAACAGCAAGCCTACAAGGCTCGACCATATCGGATGGGCATTACCAAAGGCAAAGGCTGTGAACGCCGTAAATCCCCGTCCGGCCACCATATTTTCGGAGAACTGCGATACTATGACAGTAGAAAGGTATGCACCAGCAAGTCCGCACAGTACCCCAGAAATCAGTATTACCAGCCATCTGACCTTGTTGGGCTTGATACCGGCAGTGGTGGCTGCATTTTCAGACTCTCCCACAGCACAAATGGAAAGACCGGTTTTTGTTTTAAACAGCATGATATATACCAGTACTACCAGAATTATTGTAATATAAGTGATAATGCTTTGTCCACTCAAGCTGCTAAGAATGGGAATATCTTTTATCACTGGAATGGTTATCAGGGGAAGCTTGTTGATGGTATCGGGAGCCAGGCGCCCCTGCACATCAAACAAGGCTCTTAACAAGTAAGATGTCAGACCCAGGCCAAGCATGTTCATCGCTATACTTGCAATAATGTGATTAGCCTTAAACCTGGTGACAAACAATGCGAATATGGCGCTGAAAAGGAGACCGAAAACCATTGCACCTAAAAAACCAATATACACATTACCTCCGGAGATCTGTACAAAGGCTACTCCAAAGAATGCACCAATGAGGGAAAACCCTTCCATAGCAATATTGAATACACCTGCTCTCTGACACAGCAGCCCACCCAGAGCCATGAGGATGATGGGTGTAGCTATGCGTATCATTGAGGATAAAATATCGGAAATCATATCAAGGTTCATTCTGTTTTACCTCCCTTTACGCCTGTGTCCGGATTATCCGCCTTTCTGTAAAGTCTGAAATAGCCTCTGACACGCGGGATTGCGAAGTTTGCCGCCACGATTATTATGATAATTGCCATAACTATATCAGTAACTGCGCTTGGGACATCAGTCGCGCGTTCCATGTTAATTCCGCCGTTAATAAGGGCGCCGAAGAATAGCCCGGAAAACAAAACTCCAAATGGATTGTTATTGGCCAAAAGCGACACCACGATACCATCAAATCCAAAGCCTGGATTGAATCCGGCAAGGAGTCTGTGCTGGATTGCGAACACCTCAATTGCACCTATCATTCCCGCAATAGCACCGCTTATGATCATAACCTGAAAAACACTCCTGTTGGGATTCATTCCTGCATATTTTGCAAGAGTACGGTTTGCGCCTACTATTTTGATTTCATGCCCTAGAGTGGTCTTATAGAAGATGAAACCCATAACCACCACGAGAATCAGTCCAATGTAAAAGCCAATATTTGCAGTGGACGGGGCAAGATAGCTGATTCGCGGTAACCAGGTGTTTTTCGGCACTATAGCACTCGCATTGAGGGCAACACCAGATGTCTTGTCGGTCAGAGGGCCGGTTACCAGGAATTCCAGAAACAGTGTTGCGATGAAGTTGAACAACAGTGTGGAAACCACCTCGTTGGTCCCCGTATAGACCTTGAGGACTGCAGGTATGAGCGCATAAAGCGCACCGGCCGCCATCGATACAATAATAACCAGAGGAGCGGCAATTCCTGCAGGCAATGTGGCCGGTATAACCAGCGCAACGGCAGTTCCTGCACACGCACCCATAATAAGCTGACCATCAACACCCAGGTTGAAGACCTCTGCTTTATATGTTACACATATGGCCAGTCCGGCCAGGATCAAAGGCGTAGCCCACCGGATTGTGCCTCCGATGTCCCCGCTTATGCTTTCCATCAGTCCCCTGATAACTGCAATGGGATCATAGCCGGAAAGCGCCAGGAATATGGTGGCGATAACAAGAGCTATTATAATAAGGCCGATCTGTTTACAGATATTGTTTACGACATTCTTTGTCTTATTCATCATCTTTCGCCCCCTGTCTTTCTGCGCCGGTCATGTATACGGCTATTTTTTTCTCGTCGGCTTCGGAGCGGTTAAACTCGGCCACAAACTCACCCTCATACAGGACATAGATGCGGTCGGAAAGCATAAGTATCTCGTCAAGCTCCGCACTAACCAGCAAAACCGCCTTGCCATTATCCCTTTCAGCTATCAGCCTGCGGTAAATTGATTCAATGGCACCTATATCGACTCCCCGTGTGGGTTGCGCTGCTATGAGCAAATTGGGATTAGTCTCCATCTCACGTCCGATAACAACTTTTTGCATGTTGCCACCGGAAAGGGTGGACACAGCATATTCGCTGCCGGGAGTCAAAACCTCAAAATCCTTACACAGCTTATCAGAAAACTCAGATAAGAGTTTATTGTTCATTACCCCGTGCCTGGAATAAGGCTTCTGGAAGTAACGATTAAGGATCATATTGTCTCTGATGGAGCACTTGGCCGCCAAACCCATTTTGAGCCTGTCCTCAGGTATATGGGACATTCCGGTCAGGCGCCTTTTTCTGACAGAAAAATTGGTAATATCCTTACCCTTAAACAAAACCTTACCGCCTGTGGGCTTAATCATACCGGATATCACCTGGATAAGTTCGGATTGACCGTTGCCCTCAACTCCTGCAATACCCACTATTTCGCCCGCACGGACATTTAAGCTTACGCCCCGCAGCGCCGTCAGGCCTCTGGAGTTTAGAGCCGAGATATTATCCAGTTCAAGAATATTATCCCCTGGATTAAACTCTTTTCTGGGCACATTTAAGTCAACGGGTCTTCCCACCATTAGCTCGCTGAGCTCTTTTATACTGGTGTCCTTTGTTTTGCGAGTACCCGTAACAACACCCTTCCTCATGACCGTGACGCTGTCTGTTATCGCCAGAACCTCACGCAGCTTATGGGTTATAAAGATGATGGTACAACCCTGACACTTAAGCTTTCTTAACACCTCCAGAAGTCTGTCGGTTTCAATAGGTGTCAATACCGCCGTGGGTTCATCCAGAATCAGTATTTTTGCTCCCCGGTACAATGCCTTTATTATCTCTACCCTTTGCTTTTCTCCCACGGAAAGCTGGTATATTTTTTCGTCAAGGTTTACAGGAAGGTTGTATTCCTCCATGATGGCGTTGATCCTCTTTTTGGCTTCGGCTACATCGATCAGTCCGCGTTTTTGAGGTTCGCTGCCAAGGATAATGTTCATGAGCACTGTCAAATTAGGCATAAGCATGAAATGCTGATGCACCATTCCAATCCCCAGCCTTATTGCTGTGTGCGGCGAGGAAACCCTGACCTCCTGCCCATTAAGCTTTATCGTTCCGCTGTCCGGCTCAAACATACCGTACAGCATATTCATCATTGTAGACTTTCCTGCTCCATTCTCACCGATCAGGCCATGAATCTCCCCCTGATCGATCCGGATCGTAACATTGTCATTGGCTTTTACCCCCGGGAAGGTCTTGGTAATATTTAACATTTCAACCGCATATGCCATATCTTGTCCCCACCCAAATAATGCCCGCCAGCTGAATTCGTATCTGTGCGGGCTAAAATTTATTCTTAACTCTTTTTCATTCTAGCATTCAGAGTTATTTTGCCACTTTCGTCCCATTCCTTAAGAACTCTCATCGCTTCGGAAGCTGCCAGGCAAGCCTTTTCTTCGCCTCCGTTATCGCCCCATCTGTCCAGAACTCTGTTGGAAATTACAGACAGTACGGCGCCCATTCTCATTCCGTGAAGTCTACCCACTACAAACTGTGCGGAGGTTTCCATTTCAATATTTGTAACCTTTGCTGTAGCAAGGTCAGGAATAATGTGCTCGGCAAAACTTGGCCAGAAGCCGCTTTTATCCTCGTTAAGAGGTCTTCCCTGTCCAATATAGAAGCTGCCCACTGTATAGTCCAATCCCAGTCCATACCTGAACCCCAGACGTTCACAGGCTTCTATAAGAGCCATTACCACATATATGTCAGCATATGCAGGGTACTCAGGTTCCACATAGGTTGCGGATGTACCGTCTTTACGGACACAGGCAACCGGAATGATGAGATCGCCCAGGTCAAAATCCGGNNNCATATCTCAGAGCTCGGTCCTCCTATACCCGTGGAGGTACATGCAATATCCATACCCTTATACTTTCCTCTTACAGTCTTGTACTCCCTGTAAAAGGCTACTTCCTCTACGTCTTCCCAATCTTTTGCAATCTTTAGCGTTCTTTCAGGCGCACCGGGAAGAATTACATATCCGGGTACGTCACCGGGTCTTAACTGAAGATGGTATACACCATCATTGCTTGCCTTAGGTGCAGACGCCTTATTAACCTTCTCTTTCATTACCTACATCCTCTCTTTTTTTATTCTGGCTATTGCAGATATACCCGCAATAGCCAGATCCTGCTGTTTCTATTCAGACATTATTTAAAGTTTTCCCAATTGGGTACCCTTGTATCATAGGGAATCTCAATCTTACCATCAATAATATCCTTCTCAATCTGCTTGGCTTCAACAATGATTTCCTTCATTGCCTCACCGAACTCAGGATGATTGTCGGCAAATCTCTCATAGCTCGGCCAATCGATGAAGTATCCGCCGTTGTGAAGGCCACGAATACCGTGCTGGCCGCCGCTGAAGTTACCATTGACCAGATCTTCAACTGCCTGATATACAGTTGCACCAAAACCAATTCCTATAATACCAAAGAATCCGTCATATGTGTCGTAGAAGTCTGTAATCTCACCAGAGCAGAGGATTCCTGCATCCTTACATGCCTCGATAACACCTGCGTTGGATGCACCAGCGTCTGTCTGGACTACGTCGCATCCCTTTGCAATCATGGCTATGGTTATCTCCTTAGCCTTTGCAGGGTCTTCGTAGCTGCCTACATAAGCGAACTCAACGGTAGCGTCGGGATTTGCATCCTTAACACCACGCATGAAGCCATTACCTTCTGCATTTGGAGTGGGCTCTTCACCACCAATAACTATACCAACCTTATTGGTCTTTGTAAGCTTACCGGCTATGTAGCCGTTAATGTAGAAGGCCTGTTCGCCGTGGAATTCAGTGTCCCAAATATTTGGTATGCTGGTATTCTCATCATTGATAAACTGGAAAACCGCTGCATACTTTACGTCAGGATACTCGGCAGCGACCAGCTTTGTCGCATCGCTCATGTAGGGGAACGTGGTTACAACAAGGTCACAGTCCTTACTCATGGCGCGGATGTCCTCTTCAAACTTAGCTGCGCTTTCGGACTCAAGCTTCTTAACAATTACTCCAAAATCTTTAGCTGCTTGTTCGGCACCCTTTGCAAGGTCATCCATGGGGCCTTTGTCACCGAATTTCTGGTTTACAACAAGAGCAATCTTGAGGGGCTCTTCACCAGTGCCAGTGCCTGTACCATCAGGTTCTTTTGCAGGAGGCCTGGTACCACAAGAGGCCAGAATCAGTGACAGTGTCAGAATCAGTGCGAGGATGATACTCATTGTCTTCTTGAGCATAGTTTCTTCTCCCTTTCTTTTTAATGTTTTGGTATATTATAAAATTGCTGCCGTATTTTTTCGGCTGTTTCCTGCAATTTTATACATATTTGGTTGAGGTCTGTGTGGATCAGTCTGTGGTTCTCCACCAGCTGTCGTCCATTCACAAAAACATCGCTTACGTCTGCTCCGGTGGCACAGTATACCACTGCCGAAGAAACGTTTTCATATTTTCCAAGCACTAACGGGCGCATGTGCGGCCTGGTAGTGTCTATAAGAATAAAGTCAGCCTTTTTGCCCTCCTCAATTGAACCGTATTCTTTTTCAAGGCCAAAGGCTTTAGCGCCGTTAATGGTAGCCATATCAAGAACATCCCTGATCTCAAGGCTCCTGACGCCGGAGTTTATAGAATGAAGCAGTGCCATACCTTTCATTTCACGAAAGATGTCATTTGAGTTATTCCACATGGCACCATCAGTACCAAGGCAAACACATACGCCCGCTCTAACCATCTTTGGTATCGGTGCGATACCGTCACAAATCTTCATTTCACATAGTGGCGTGTTTGCAACCTTCACGTTGTTTTCAGCAAGCAACTGTATTTCCTCATCATCCAGATGAACAACATGGGATCCTATCATCTCGCTGCCCAACAGAGAATTCTCACTTAAGAGCTTTATTGGCGTTGTGCCAAATCTCTTGCGAACAATATCAATTCTCCAGGGTGTCTCGGCCAGATGACAGGTTTGAATCAAACCATGCTTTTTCAGTATTTGTCGTATCTTCTGAAGTCTTGGCAAGTCATAGTCCTCTTCCGAAATACTGCCAATAACCGGAATTATGTCATTTTCACTACATGCTTTCACAAACCCTATGATATCCTCATCACTCAGGAGCTCGTCAGGCTTTGAAAAGTCATAGCGTATGTCCTCTGTCAGAGCTCCGCGTATGCCGATTTCTTTCATGGCTTCAACAGAGCGCTTGCCAAGACCCCAGTACATGTTCTCCATGATAAATGTGGTTCCGGAAAGCAGAGCTTCACAATAGGTCAGTAAACGGGAATAGTATCTGTCGTCATCGTCAATATACTTATAGAACCATGCGCTGTCGGCAAAAACCTGGTTCTGCTCCAACAGAGTCATTCCATCACCAAGACCCCTGGCCAGAGTCATATCTCCATGGCAATGGGCATTGGTAAAGCCCGGCATAAGGATCTTGTCCGTCCCATCGATAATCTTACTGCAGTCGGATGCCGGGATCTCTTTCTCCCCTATGTATTCAATGGAATCGCCCTTTACTCCAACCGATCCGATAAAAGGCACATATCCATTGTGGGTAGATAGAATAATGGCGTTATTGACTGCAAAATCAAAGCTCATGGCAAATCTCCTACATCGAAAGTTGGTAAATTCTCTTAACATCCTCAGGGGTGAGGGTCATAATGCCGCCGATGTTGCCGAAGCGGCATGCATCGTTGGACATTTTGTCAAACTTCTCGTCGCTTGTTATGCCGATGTCCGAAAGTTTCTCCGGTGCACCCATGGAGCTGAAGAACTCACGCATCTTTCCAATACCCTCAAGGGCGGCCTGTTCCGGATCAAGATCAACGGGAACATCAAATACCCTGTGAGCAAACTGTGCGAAACGCGGGATGTTGTTCTTATATACATACTTTGCCCAATTCGGGAACAAAACAGACAGAGTCGCGCCATGTACCGAGTTGTAGTTGGCAGATAGCTGCGCACCGATGGTATGGGTTGCCCAGTCCTGATTGCGGCCGGTTCCCAGAAGACCATTATGTGCTATTACTGAAGTCCACATAAGCTCTGCCCGCGCATTATAATCGTTAAGATCTTTCATTAGTGTATTTGCGTTGACAATGATGGATTTCATTACGCCCTCACACATGTAGTCGGTGAGATGGGCATCCACTGAAGTTGAGAAATAGCGTTCCAGAACATGGCTGAATATATCGATAATGCCATATACCGTCTGCTTCTTCGGCAGTGTCATTGTCAACTGAGGATTCATCAGGGTGAATTTGGGACGCAGAATATCGCCCATTACATCGGCACTTTCGCCGGTTTCATCATTTTTCAGTACACTTCCATTGCTTCCCTCGCTTCCTGTTGCAGGAAGGGTCATGACAGTCCCCACGGGCAGAGATTTGGTGGGAACAGCTTTTTTGGAGTAGTAGTCCCAAACATCACCGTCATAGAACACACCTATACCAACGGCTTTGGCCGTATCTATCACGCTTCCGCCGCCAACTGCCAGAATGCAGCCGATATTGTGTTCTCTGCAGATCTTTATTCCTTCACGCACCAGGGACACCCTCGGATTAGGCTGGACACCTGGAAGCTCATAGCATTCTATCTCCGCCTCTTTAATGGCGCCCATGATACGGTCATACAGACCGGATTCGTAGGTGTATTTATCACCGTAATGCACGAACAGAACATTATCCGAATAGTTCTTAATCTCCCGTCCGCATAAAAGGTCTGCATCCTTATCCAATATGAATTTTGTCGGAGACATGAATTCAAAACTATCCATAGCCAGCACCTTATCCTTTTATTATTTCCTGGTAGAACGACTTTCCTGTTTCGATCGAAAGACCAAAGCATTCGGCAACAGTAGCCCCTATATCTGCAAAGCTTTGACGTATGCCCAGGTCGTAGCCCTGCTTCAGTTTTTTCCCGTAAACCAGTATGGGAATGTACTCCCTTGTATGGTCGGTTCCCTTAAAAGTGGGATCACAGCCATGGTCTGCGGTAATCAACAGGATATCGTCTTCCCGCAAGGTCTCAATTATTTCGGGCAAGCGTTTGTCAAAATACTCCAGGGCATCCCCATACCCTCGGGGATTGCGCCTGTGGCCATATAGCATGTCGAAATCTACCAGATTGGTGAAAAGCAGACCGTTGAAATCAGTCTTTAAAAAGTCTATGGTCGCCTCAATGCCTTCCCTGTTGTTCTTGCTGTGATATGATTTCGTAATGCCGCGGCCGTTGAAGATATCCGATATCTTTCCCACTGCCAGTACGTCCCTGCCGTTTTCTTTGAGTATGTCAAGAACCGTTGTGCCCGGTGGATCAATGGAGTAATCCCGTCGGTTTTCGGTCCGGTAGTATTTCCCATTCCCCCCCAGGAATGGACGGCAGATAATTCGGCTTACCGTATCGTCACCGGTCATAATCTCCCTTGCAATGGCGCATATCTCGTACTGGCGCTCAAGAGGGATCACCTCCTCATGCATGGCAATCTGCATAAGGCTGTCGGCTGACAAATACACAATGGGATATCCTGTTTTCACATGTTCGTCGCCCAATACCTGAATGATTTCGGTACCCGACGCTGGGTAGTTACCCAGCGTCTTGGTACCAATACGTCTTTCCAGCTCGTTGATTATTCTGTCTGGAAAACGCTCCCCAAAGACTTTACATGGTTGTTCCATAATCAGGCCAGCTATTTCAAAGTGGCCGTTTGTAGTATCCTTCGACTGTGATTTTTCAGCAGCCTTACCGAAGCAGGCAAGCGGCTGATCTGTCTTGTCTGTTCCAGCGCCGTCAATATTACCTATCCCGAGCTTTATCAAGTTCGGTATTTCAAGCCCTCCGCAGCTCTTCCAGGTATTTGCCAGCGTGCTCGCTCCTTCATCGCCAAACCGGTCCGCGTCCGGCAGAGCTCCGACTCCACAGCTGTCAAGCACTATAACAGTAAATCGTGGCATTCTGCACCTCCGGTTACTCGAGAAGTCCCGGACCGTCGCCCCCCTCAATCCAGGCAAACACTTCCCAGACATTGCCCTCGTGGTCAAGGTAGTATGAGGCTCGGGCTCCGAATTCAAAATCGCGGGGCTCACCGATGCATTCAACCCCTCTTGATGTAAGCTCGGCGTATATATCGTTAACATCCTGCACCGATGGCACCTTAATGGCTATCATAAAGGGATGGCCGTCACCCTCAATGTACTTTCTGTCAACTACCTCGAACAGGCCTTCCCTGTGCCAGAGGGTTACACTGGTTCCATGGAATTCAAATTCCGCATAATTTGCATTGGCCTCATCGGGCTGAAGTCTTTTTACCTTAAATCCAAACTTTTCGGTATAGAACTTAAGGCTGCCCTGAAAGTCTTTTACGAACAGACAAATATCGTTTATGTGTGTCAACTTTGAAAGTTTGCTCATGTTCCTGCCCCTCCCCCTAAAAATTTTCCCTGTGGCTCATTATTTTGCAGAAGCCAGGTTTTTCTTTTGATTTTCCACAGCATTCAAGAATCTTCTCTGGTAGGTTACGATCTGCGGTGCAGATGTATTCTGAGCAAGATATGAAGGCTCTGTGGTGATAACAATCCTGTCGGCCATATCAGCGAACTCAGGTTCGGCCATCAGTTTGTCCAGTTCAGGATACATACGGCTTCCCTCAATACTGCAGATAATGAGTCTGCAATCATCAAGATTGGAGTGGCGCAGCATCCTTAAGTTGTGGCGAACGCCGTCCATGCCGTCGAATCCTTCGGGTTCATTGATCTTCCGGTACTCAATGGTCTCACGAGCAATCTTCTCAACCTCGAGCAGATCAATGTTTTCATCACCTTTAGCAAGGAAATCCCACTTGAGCATAAAGCTGCGCAGATCCTCAAGAAAACGCTGATCATAGGTTTTCTGCCATGCTGTGAGCAGTCCGTTGATATAGGTTGTAACACCAAAGCGCTGACGGATGAAACTGTTGATAAAATAGGGTTTTGCCTGCAATGCCATTCCCGTCTGCCAGGGTTCAAACATCAGGGTATAGTTAACTCTGTAGCCATGTTCCCTAAGCTTGAGAGCAAGATTGTGACCATAGAGATAATCTGCGGTCTTAGCCTTATTCCATCTGGTGGAAAGCCTTTTGTCTCCCTGTATAAGCTCTTTGGCATTTGCTCCGTTTACAGGGCCGGTATGAGGAACCTTCATTACAACACGATAGTCCGAAAAGAGTTCACGGAAATACTCGGCTTCTTCAAGGATTTTGCTGAAATCTGCAAAGGGGTCATCCACCTCTACACTGATGTCACAGCCCGGTCCAAGAATTCTGGCGATTTCAGCCATTACCTCGTTGCGGTCTTTAAACTTATTACCAACATTTGCCTCCGGATTATTAATGAACAAGTCATAAATAATACCCGGATTACATGTAAGGTTCCCGATAAGATCTTTAATAGGCTCAATTTCATAAGGGTTAGCAGTGTCTGCTGAATATATGAATTTGGTAGGACGCTTCTTTCCGTTCTTATCGTAACTGATGTTGCGAACGAGATTGATTTCAAGGTATCCTTCGGGTTTCAACTCATACTCGATTTTGAATCCCGCAGGGGTCTCCCCATCGGGGGTCTTGAAATAATCAACAGCGCGCTTAAATTCATCGCTCACACCGACGTGCTTAACATAATCGGAAAGAAATGAGAATTCTTCAAAAGGCAGCTCCAAATGAACGGCTCTCTTTACATAACTCTCGTGGCCGGATAGTATACTAACATCTTTTCCTAAAAGTGACGCTACGGTAAATTTTACGTTATGCATTACAGTCCTCCCCCATAAATTACCATAAAATGTGGTACTAATACTTCTCTATTTGCCCTTCGCTGCCAACAACTTTTCATACTGCTCAACCAATTTACCGGCACTGCGTGTACCAACAAGCTCAACGCCGATTTCCTCAATCATGTAGAGAACAGCCGGCAGCGTAAAGGTTCTGGGAACACCTGATACCTTTATCTTGGTTTTGCCGGACAGGTTTTCCTTCATAATTAAAACCTGGTTAAGATCCGGAAAAGCCTGACTTCCGGTTGCGGTCTTCACGTAGTCAATTCCTTCCTCACAGCAGATCCTGGTGAGTTTGGCAATTTCGTCATCGGTAAGAAATGCAACTTCAAAGATCAGCTTTGTTTTGCACTTGTCACCACAAATACGAGCAAACTCACGAACTTCAGATCTTACAAGATCCCAGTTTCCATCCTTAAGGGCTCCAATGTTTATTACCATGTCGCAGGCTGTGCAGCCCAGGTCAACCATCTTCTGGAGCTCAAAATACTTAACCTCCGGCAGACATGCTCCATAAGGGAAACCGATAACTGCGCTGGGTCCGACTCCGCTTCCTTCAAGTTCCTTAACTACAAGCTCAGCCCAATATGAATTAACATTCACGTTGGCGACCTTGTATTTCTTTGCGATATTGCAGGCTTCAATGATGTCTTTTTCCTGAAGATTTGGAGAGAGATAAGCAAGATCAAGGTGTTTTGCGAATTCTTGTACCGTTAACATATCGTGTTCCTCCATTAACATTTGTGATTTCGTGTTCATTATAGCACGGCATTTTATCTTTTTCAACATAATTTTGTTGTTTTCCGAACATTTTTTAAACATATGCACCAGAGAAATATAACATAATATTCCTCCGACTTCTCTGAATCGCAATGAAAATAATGCATGGATTCGAGAGGATGCAGCTTTATTTTAAGCAGTAGGAGGAAATTTATACGGTTCATGTTGCTTGCAAACAAAACCACCAGAAAAACAACACATGGAATTATTTTCCACTTGCTGTTTTTCTGGTGGTTGTTATCCATTACCGAACAAGAAATGAAAGATTATACTTCAATTCATATTAATTTGCAGGGACGATATGTTTCACCACAGGCGGGACATTTGTACCTGGTATTCTTATATTTATAGGTAGACCGTGGAACCAATACGCTTTTATTGCATTTTGGACAGACTACTTCCTGTGATCTTATCAATTTCACTGCAAGTTACCTGGTTAAATTTGTATTTGCCATTTCAGCATTCTCCTATCAGGAGTACAAAAGACTCACTTTCCATGACTGACTTCATAGGCCATCCCCTTCAGCCAAAAACACCCGGCAGCAGTCTATAGCCGGTTTTGCTTTTGACTGCCTCGATAAACTCAAAGATGGTATGAATCTCCCGGTCGAAGGCCATGCCTCCTCCATAAATGCAGTCAGGGTGATGGGAGTCCGACCCGGATAACTGGGGCAACCCATGTTTTTCTGCAAATGCTTTGGCTCGCTCGTTAAACCTCGCTTTCATGTGACTGGCATTGATAACCTCCACCCCATCCACTAGTTGCGGGTAAAGGCGTATCTTGGGTATGTAGTACGCCTCTCTGAAAGGATGTGCATGGACGATAAACCCGCCATTATCATGAACAGCCTTTATATACTTTTCAACCGACCAGCCAAGCATATCGGGATTTCTCAGAAGAAACTCCTTATCCAGGCCATAAGTGAGAAACTCTGTCCCATCAAAGGCATACTCCCAACCGAAGAAAACATGAAGACCCGTTTTCTCCCCTTCCTCCAGCGCATTTTCATACCCTTTGCAGAACAGCTCAATGCGTTTCTCCCAGGGCAGATGTTCAGGAATACTTGTGTTGCCGTTAAAGAAATGATCGGTTACTATTATACCTGAGTAGCCAAGATCCGCATAGGCCCTGACCATCTCCGCGGCGGTGCCTGTAGCGCATGCGCTGGCTTCTGCTGTATGCATATGTGTTTCATAAAGATATTCTTTCATATCATCCATCACGGTTCGTCATGCTTTCTCAGCGGGCAACAGCCGTAAAAAAGAGCCTTGGGAACCGGAAAATTATCTCTCCATTCTTTTGTCTTGGATATGCCTCCATGAGCCGACCCATAACTTCCTTCTCAAACGCTGCCTTCTTCTCATCAGGCAGAACATCCAGATACGGGCGCAGCCCGGTGCTGCGGTACCACTCCATTATACTTTCATGGGATTCCATTACATGATAATAGGTGGTCTCCCAGATTTCAAAATCAGGAGTGATATCGGACAGAACGTCAAAATACTCCCCGGATGATAGTGTATGGAAAATCCGCTTCTCAGGAAAGTACCCTTTCCAGCGTGCCGAAGAACTGATTTCCCCTATGATTATATGGATGGGTTCTGATTCGTTGTAGGGAATCTGAACCGCCAGCACACCGTTTTTTTTCAAGAGCCCCATCAGTTTACCGAGCAGCAGTTTATGATTGGGAACCCATTGTATGCAGGCGTTGGAAAAGACAATGTCGTAATTATTATCCAGTTCTTCCAGATCGCCGCTGATATCACAGAGTCTGAAATCAATATCCGGGTGATCGGCCCTTGCCTTTTCTATCATGTTATCTGAATTGTCTATCCCTGTGACCAGAGCATTCACAAACCTTTCTTTCAGCACCCGCGTGCTGTTGCCCGGCCCGCAGCCCACATCCAGAATTTTTTCAGGATATTTAAGCCCGATACGGCAAACCAGATCAATAGCAGGTTGTGTCCTCTGCCTTCCAAACTTCAAATACTGGTATGCATTCCAATCAGCCATAGTTTTCTCCTTTCAATTATTCCGGGGCTCTTCGGGGATGGGTGCGCAGGCTGAGTTTCCTTCAACACCTTGTTGGCACTCATTTTCCGGCTTCAAAGGAAATGATGATTTCCTCCAGCTGCTTCCCAATATTACTGATCTTCTCATTCAGATCCCTTTTAGCGGCTTCCAGCCTGTTTATTATCCCTGCAATTCTATCGTAAAGATCCCGTACGTGGTTTTGGTATTCCCGTATCTGACTTCTGACCTTCAGGTCAGTAAAAATGTTGTCAAACCAGAAATCAAAAAATCGGGGCGTGGAGTCAATGGCCAACGGCGGAAGGGCAATTTCAAGATCGATATCATTCAATTCCAGCCGTAATTGATTTATCTGGGCATTCAGCCTTTCAAATACCTCCTGGGCCTTATCAATTTTATCATATTTGACCATATGGCTGAGCAACCCCTTGCCGAACCAAACATCCCATGTAGCCCAGCCCTCTGCATCATCCAAATACTTCACGGCACTATGCGCAGTATCATATGCCCGCCTTGCCGCCCCCAAAGCCTCTTCTGTCTCGGTAAGCTGCCTGGCCAGGTATTCACCTTCTTCATTCAGTTTTTTATAAAGCTGGGAGACCTCGCTTGACAAGCTATTTCTAATCAAGATCTCGCGCCTGTCAAGTTTTTCCTGATAAGTACGCTTATCCCTTGTAAGCTCCGAAATCCTTTCCTTCAGGCGGGAAGCCTCGGATTCGAGCTCCTCCAGCCGGACAGAAGCGGTATCATACCGGGCTTTGGCACGGATCATCTCCTGCATTTCCTTCTCAACCCTGCTCTCATGCCTTCCTATAAGCTTCAGCAGGGTGGTCGAGAAGGACTCTTTCTTGATCCGCTCTACATCCAGTTCCTCTTTCTCATATTGTTCAAACAATGATTCAACCTCGGCTCTGGCCTGAAATATTCTGTCATGCAGCTTCTGCAGGCGCTCCTCAAGGGCAGGCAGGGCTGAAAGCCGGCTTTCCAGTTCCAGTAAGCTGTTATTATCCATAACATCACTCCCGGAAAATACTTATAAGAACCCAGCACTAATCATCGGTGCGCCACTTGTCATAATGAACTCTTTTTTCATCAAACCGATCCACGCCCTGTTTTTTCTCATCACCATGCCCCACCACTACCAGACCAACCGGGATGATGCCTGAAGGGATATTCAGAACCTCTGCAACAACCTGCGCCCGTTCCTCAGCCGGATACAAACCGCACCATACAGCACCCAGTCCCAAGCCGTGAGCAGCAAGGAGAATGTTCTGAATAGCGGCTGAGCAGTCTTCAATCAAAAAGCCTAACCTCTCCTCCTCGCTCCTGTCCCCACAGACAATAATGCCGCATCCCGCCTGGGGGAGCATTTTGGCATAGGGATGTTGCCGGGCTATCTCTTCCAAAGTATACCGGTTTCTCACCACCACAAAATGCCATGGCTGTCTGTTGTGCGCCGAGGGTGCGCTGAACCCGGCTTTCAGCAAAAGCCTAAGATGTTCTTCACTGATGGGCTCTCCTGTATATCTTCTTAT
>LFSK01000074.1 GCA_001512555.1 Clostridiaceae bacterium DTU059
ATCCATCCCCCTGGGCCTGTCTTCAGGCAGAATTGGTTCATGGCTGGGTCGATACCCTCAAAAGCGAATTATATTATAACACATTCATATTGAACTGTGGCTTGTGGAATAACAAAAATATAGAGCCAGGATCTGAATCAAGATAAATATATGCCCGTAAAAACAGATGATGGGTATGGTATGATTGAGAATAAGGGGTTAGAATATATAAACAAATTGTTTAGAGGTGCAGCAGATGAAGGATGGAATAATAAACGTCATAGGTGCTGGGCTGGCAGGCTGTGAGGCTGCCTGGCAAATTGCCCGTCAGGGGATAAATGTGAGGCTTTTTGAGATGAAGCCCCATAAGAAGACTCCGGCTCATCACAGCGACACTTATGCCGAACTGGTTTGCAGCAATTCCTTCAGGTCGGATCGGCTGGAGAATGCAGTGGGGCTTTTGAAGGAAGAGCTTCGGCTGATGGATTCTCTGATAATCAGCTGTGCCGATAAAACAAGGGTGCCCGCAGGAGGGGCACTGGCTGTGGACAGGCATGGTTTCTCCCAGATGGTGACCGAGGCCATCCATAATCATCCCCTTATAGAGGTTATAAACGAAGAAGTTACATCATTAAGTCATGACGATATTACTATTATAGCCACCGGCCCCCTTACCTCCGATGCCCTGGCAGGAACCATCGCTGAAATACTGGGGTTGGACAGCCTGTACTTCTTTGATGCTGCGGCACCTATTGTGAGATCCGAATCCATCAATTATGATATTGTTTTCAGAGCATCCCGTTACGGAAAAGGTGATGCCGACTATATTAACTGTCCTATGAGCCGTGAAGAATACCAGGCCTTCTATGAAGCCCTGATCCATGCTGAAACTGCAGAACTTAACGATTTTGAAGATGACAGGGTCTTTGAGGGATGCATGCCCATTGAGAGTATGGCAAAAAGGGGGCCCGACACCATCAGGTTTGGTCCTTTAAAACCAGTAGGTCTGATAGACCCCCGAACAGGACGGGAGCCCTGGGCGGTTGTTCAGCTTAGACAGGATAACGCCGCAGGATCCCTCTACAATATGGTGGGATTTCAGACCCGTTTGAAGTGGGGGGAGCAAAAACGTGTCTTCTCCATGATACCCGGACTTGAAAATGCCGAGTTCGAACGTTTCGGTGTAATGCACATGAATACCTTCATCAATTCTCCAAGACTTCTCGATGCCGCGTACCGGCTCAGAACCAGGAACAACATCTTTTTTGCCGGTCAGATAACCGGGGTTGAGGGCTATGTTGAATCAACCTCTTCAGGGCTGGTTGCAGGCATAAACGCTGCCAGACAGCTCATGGGCAGGGACGATCTTAATTTTCCTGCCAGCACCGCCATAGGAGCCCTCGCCAGATATATATCAAACCCGGCCAACACCAGCTTTCAGCCTATGAATGTGAATTTTGGCATTATGGAGCCGTTGGAAAAGCGAATCCGTGACAAAAAGGAAAAGTACAGGAAAATGGCCGAAAGAGCCATCGGA
>LFSK01000080.1:0-2108 GCA_001512555.1 Clostridiaceae bacterium DTU059
CAGGGTTTACAGCCTGCCGCCGATTATGTTATTATACTGTGTAGCCTGCAGTACGGTACATCGTACGGTTGCAGGCCGCAGAGCCGCGGTTTAAGCGGCGGATCCTTGCTCTGCACATGGGATGCAGGGCCGATTAGTCCAGAAGGAGGTGACTTTGCCATGAGAAAGTATGAATGCGTCTACATCATTTCTCCCACCCTCGAGGAAGAACAGGTTAAGGCTATGGTTGAAAGATTCAACAACCTGGTTTCCCAAAACGGTGAACTCGAGAGCACAGAGGAATGGGGCAGAAAGAAGCTGGCATATGAAGTCCAGGACCAGAAGGAAGGGTACTATGTACTCATGAACTTCTCAGCTAATCCGGACTTTCCTGCTGAGCTTGAAAGAAACTTCAAGATTACCGAAGAAGTTCTTAAGTATCTGATAGTCAGCAAGGAGTAATCCTATGGCTGACACTGCCAAGGCTCGGGGCAACCGCCCCACCCAGGCCGGTAGGCTTTATGCGACCGGGCTGAACCAATAATCACCATAACCAGGTGGAACAGGTGGTGTTTTGATGAACAAGGTTATTCTATTGGGAAGACTTGTGGCTGACCCGGAAACGCGCTTCACACAGAACAACATTTCTGTGAGCCGGTTCAGGCTTGCTGTCAACCGCCAGGTAAGACAACAGGAAGGCCAGCAAACGGCAGACTTTTTTGACATTGTGGCCTGGAGAGGTACCGCCGATTTTGTAAGCAGGTATTTCAAAAAGGGCATGCAGGTGCTGGTTGAAGGCTACCTGAGGAACAACAACTGGCAGGATCAACAGGGGAACAAGCATTACCGGACTGAAGTCCATTGCGAGAATGTTTACTTTGCAGACAGCAAGCGCGACCGTGACAGCACACCTTCAAGTACACCTTCCTACAACAACACTGTTCCAGGACCTGCGGCACAGGATAGCGGTGCCTTGCAGCAGCCTGAGAGTGGTGATGGCTATTATCCGTTCAGCGGGGACGACGAGGATCTTCCCTTCTGAGCAAATTATCCGTCATGATGAATTTGATATACACGCAATGATGCCTTCTATCACGGGATATTGATAGAAGGTTTTTTTTGCCGGTTTTTTGGTATAATTCAGAATATGACAACCGGGAGGCAATTTTCTTGAACAGAAATACTCAACCACACATACCCCTCACAACCTGGGGCAATATCTTTCTGGCTCCCATGGCGGGAGTTACCGATCTTCCTTTTCGTGTGCTCTGCAAGGAAAAGGGAGCCTCATTAGTCTATACCGAGATGGTAAGTGCCAAGGCCATGCATTACAAGGATAAAAAAACCTTTGAGATAGCCCGTACCCATCCGGATGAAATGCCCATCGGCGTTCAGATCTTCGGGCATGAACCCGATATCATGGCGGAGGCAGCGGCCTGGCTCTCAAAACAGCCCAATATCGCCCTTATCGACATTAATATGGGCTGTCCGGCTCCCAAGATCGTCAAAAACGGAGAGGGTGCCGCCCTCATGCGCAAGCCCGATCTGGTAAGGCATATTGTGCGTGAGACCGTAAGGGCTTCCCAAAAGCCTGTCACAGTTAAGATCCGTAAGGGATGGGATGAGAGTTCAGCCAATGCCGCCCAGATCGCATCTATCTGTGAGGAAGAGGGAGCCGCCCTGGTTACGGTACACGGAAGAACCCGTGACCAGCAGTATTCGGGGACTGTGGATCTGGATTGCATCCGTAAGGTCAAACAGGCTCTTACCATACCCGTAACAGGCAATGGGGACATAAGATCCCCGGAGGATGCGCTTCGCATGTTTGAAGAAACGGGGTGCGATGCTGTCATGGTGGGAAGGGGAGCCCAGGGCAACCCCTGGATTTTTGAGAATATAGTATCCTATATATATAACCACACTTATAACAGAAATGTGTCCAATCAGGAAAGGCTTAAGACCATCTTAAAGCATTATGAATTGATGGAGAAGTACAAGGGGGAACGCGCGGCCATGCTGGAGATGCGAAAGCATGTCGCCTGGTACCTCCAGGGTCTTCCGGGTTCAGCGCGGGTTAAAACAGAGATTTTCAAAACCTGTGACATCAACCATGCTAAGAGAATCATCCG
>LFSK01000080.1:2200-4061 GCA_001512555.1 Clostridiaceae bacterium DTU059
CTTGATATGGTATAATGATAGAAAAAAATGAGGGCGTTATGGCTAAGAAGAATAGGAAGAAACGGATAGAGAAAAAAACAACTATCATTGATTTAATACCTTATATATTTATAGTGGCTGTTGTACCCCTTATAGTCTATTTGCACATTGACCAGTTGGGACCCATAGAAGCTGCCAACTGGAAGGGCGGTGACCAATACCCTGACCTGCTCTCTTACTGGAAGAGTCAGTGGTTCATTATAGCGTCAGCATTGAGTCTGTGTCTTTTTATTATCAGAAATATTCAGGGCCGAATTCAGTTAAGAAGGAAGATCAGCTTGTACGTGCCTGCTGCCGTATATATATTATTCATTATATTATCTACTGTCACATCAAAATATTCTTCTGTGGCGTTAACAGGGTTTGTGGCAAGATATGAAGGCATGTTTGTCCTGCTGTTCTATATCATCAATATGTTAATCCTCTTCAACCTGATAAGCGAGGAAAGACAGATCAGTATCATATTTAAATCCCTGCTTGTTTCCGCATTCATCATATGCCTTATAGGTCTTACACAACTGGCGGGTCGTGATTTCTTTGAAACGGGCTTTGGGAAATCTTTAATTCTGCCGGCCGAGTACGCCGCCAGCGAATTGGTCTTCAAATTTGGCACCATGGTTTATGGAACGCTGGCTAACCCAAACTATATGGGAAGCTATGTGGCTTTGGTATTTCCCATCGCTGTGGCTTCAATCTTCCTGGCCAAAAAGAAAGGCTTGCGGGTTGCAGCGGCTGTTCTCTCAGTCCTTCTTCTGGTCAATCTGATTGGGAGCGATTCCAGCGCGGGCCTGGTGGGATTGGGAGCGGGCATACTGATCGCCATTATTTACTTCAGAAAACATATATTCAAAAATAAAACAATCATCATTTTATCTTTAGTGGTTGTTCTGGCAGGCATGGGATTTGTGGCTAACAGGGTTATATCCGAAATCAACGCCGGCACTCAAGGCTATTATGTAGAAGATATTATTTTTGAAGACAACAGAGCCAGAATAATCAGCACCACCGAAACTCTGGTGATCAGATATGATGGTTCTAATTTATCCTTCCATGATGAAGCTAATAATCAGCTTGAGATAGATATATCGGATGGGGAGGATATTAAAACTGTCAAGTTCAAGGATTCCACATATAAAGGCTACACCGTGGCGATATCAGGTGACATCCTGAGAGTACGGAATGCCGGTGTTGAGTTTTTCCTCAGGCTCAGGGAGGACTCATTGGCCCTGATCGGAAATCCCGGAGATGAAACAGATCAAATATCCAAACCTGCCGCCATTGATGTAAGGGGCTACGAAAAGGTAGGTTCCGCAAGGATATATATCTGGTCCAGAGCCATACCGCTTTTGAAAAACACAGTTGCCATTGGCTCCGGCCCCGATAGTTTTGTTATCGAATTCCCGCAGAACGACTATATAGGCAAGATAAATGCCTATGGTACGCCGAAAATGATAGTGGATAAACCTCATAATCTCTATCTTCAGATTGCGGTTAACACGGGCGTTTTATCTCTGATAGCATTTTTGGCCATGATCGCTGTTTATGTTGCTTCATGCGTGAAACTATATTTTGCCCGAAACAACAGGAGCGCTGCCGCCCCCTTAGGAACAGCCATTTTCATAGGTATATGCTCATACCTGGTTGCTGGCTTATTTAATGATAGCGTTGTTTCAGTGGCCGCGGTATTCTGGGTGCTGCTGGGTACAGGCTTTGCCTGTAACAGTTTGTCAGCCGGGGAATAAAAACTACAGGTTTGTTTTTCTCAGTCCTTTGGACTGGAAATATTGGTTAACAAGTCCGCTTTGTAATATAATAAAGGGGT
>LFSK01000080.1:4100-4926 GCA_001512555.1 Clostridiaceae bacterium DTU059
GACTAAATTACAATTTGTTTACACTCACAACTGTATTGTTGACCCTTTATTTGGGCGGTGATATAATTCAAAATGAATTCATGATAAGTTGCAAGGCTTGTCTGAATCAATAAAGCAAACAAAGTCGGATTATAAGGCACGGAAGCGGGCATAATCCGGCTTTGCAACAATGAGCCTGCTTCCAAAAAACTAAAGGGAGGATTTTCATCATGAGAAACCTTAAGAAGATTCTTGCAGCGATTACCGTTATTGCAATGCTTGCATCAATGATGGTAGTTCCTGCACTTGCCGAGGGCTTCAAGTATGAGGAAGAAGCAAAGATTCTCAACGAATTGAAGCTCATGGAAGGCATGGGTCTCGGTGATTCTGTTAACAGACTCCAAGGCCTGATCTTCGCAATCAAAGCAGCTGGTCTGAAAGATGAAGTCGATGCTATGACTGACGAAGAAGCTGCTGCTATCCTTGCGGAGAAAGTAGTAGACGCAGACGAGGTTCCTGCATGGGGCGTAAAATGGACCGCCTACGCAGTAGAGAAGGGCTTCACCTCTGGTGTTGACGCTTCCGTTGCTCCGAAGGTTAAGTTTGCTCCTCTGCAGGAAGTATCCGCCACATCATTCCTGGTTTGGATTATGAACATTGGTATGGGCTACAAGTATGGCACCGACGTAGTTGTTGCCGAAGCCGTAAACGCTAATGTTATCAGCCTGAGCCAGGCAATGGAAATTGGCGCAAAAGCTGCTATCATCCGTGACGACGCTGCCGGCATCCTCTATGGTGCTTGCAAGAACGGCGTAAACGCTGATGGCAAAACCTTCATTCAGTCCCT
>LFSK01000163.1:0-1936 GCA_001512555.1 Clostridiaceae bacterium DTU059
AAGCAGCAAAATTCGCTGGATAAGCTGGATGAAGTGCTCCAGGAAACACCCAGAGTCAGAAAGGATCTTGGATATCCGCCCCTGGTAACTCCCATGAGCCAGATGGTGGGAGTTCAGGCAGCTACCAATGTTTTAATGGGCGAAAGGTATAAGAACGTTTCCAAAGAAGTCAAGGCCTACCTCAAGGGCGAATACGGCAAGGCTCCTGGAGAGATTAATCCCGATCTTATTAAAAAGGTTCTCGGTGATGAGAAACCTATTACCGGTCGCTTTGCCGACAATATGGAGCCCGAATTCAACAAGGCGAAGAAGAAGCTTGGCAGCCTGGCAGAAAACGATGAAGATGTACTCTCCTATATAGCATTTCCTCAGATTGCTGAAAAATTCCTCCGCGAGAGGCAGGAGAGAAAATCCTCCACTGTCAGCTATACTATTAAGAAACTGTAAAGGGTGGTGCACATGACTGTATTGGAAAGTATTTTAATTAGTTTATTTGGGCTTGCTATTGTATTTGCGGTGCTAATTGCTCTGAGCCTGTTCATCACGCTTCAGTCAAAAATAATTGGCGCTGTGAGACTCAATAAGAAAGAGGCTTCCCAGGGCAAATCAGAACAGGTTGCCCCTGTTGAAAAGAAGGATGCCGCCGTCTCAGCAGGCGAGCTGAAGCTCTTTGATGTGGATGAAAAAACAGCGGCTATCATCATGGCCATCGTAAGCCACGAGTCGAAAATTCCACTTTCAGAGCTGCAGTTTAAGAGCATTAAGGCACTGGATTAGCAGATTGCAGATTCGAACCACTGTATAGGGAGGAAAACGCCATGAAGTATATAGTTACAGTAAACGGAAAAAACTATGAGGTTGAAGTTGAGAGAGGACAGGCCAGCATTGTTAAGGTAGCACAGGCGCCTGTTGCGCCCGTTGCGGAACAACCTGCTGCTCCCGCTCCGGCAGATCCTGCCCCGGCAGCTGCACCAGCAGCCCAACCTGCTCCACAGGCCGCCAATGTATCAGGGGAACCCATAAAGGCTCCCATGCCTGGAACAGTGTTAGGCGTAAAAGTATCCCAGGGTGCTTTTGTCAAGAGGGGCGACGTTCTTGTTATTCTTGAAGCCATGAAAATGGAGAATGAAATCTTTGCTCCCCGCGACGGCACTGTAGCACAGATCGTAGCAACGCAAGGAGCATCAGTAAATACGGGTGATGTTCTGCTTACACTTAATTAAGGGGGGGAACACTAAATGTTTTCATTAGTAGAGACTCTGGAAAAAATATGGGCTACCTCCGGTTTCGCAAATATCACCTGGCAGCAGCTTTTAATGATTGCGATATCTGGTGTGCTCATTTACCTGGCTATAGTTAAAAAGTTCGAGCCGCTGCTGCTCCTTCCCATAGCCTTCGGTATGCTATTGGCCAATCTGCCGCTTGCAGACCTGATGGTGGAAGAGGTTGCGGGTTCCGGCCAGCCAGGTGGCTTGCTTTCCTATTTGTATCTAGGGGTTAAGAAAGGTATCTATCCTTCCCTCATCTTTATGGGAATAGGAGCCATGACCGATTTTGGTCCGCTGATAGCAAGACCCAGCAGCCTGTTCTTGGGTGCAGCAGCCCAATTCGGTATTTATGTTGCTTTTGTAATCGCTATAGCTCTTGGCTTTACACCGCCGGAAGCGGCTTCCATTGGAATCATTGGTGGAGCCGATGGCCCAACCGCTATCTATCTGACTTCAAAGCTCGCTGACCATTTGCTGCCCGCCATCGCGATTGCTGCCTATTCATATATGGCGCTGATTCCCATGATTCAGCCGCCCATCATGAGGCTTCTCACCACTAAGAAGGAAAGGGAAACCAAGATGGAGCAGCTCAGGGAGGTCTCCAAGCTGGAGAAGATATTGTTCCCCGTCGTTGTTACCGTCCTGTGCGTGCTGCTTCTGCCTTCAGT
>LFSK01000163.1:2179-7747 GCA_001512555.1 Clostridiaceae bacterium DTU059
ATGCACGCCATGGGTCCCAATGTAGCCGGCGTTATTGGCTCGGCTGTTGCTGCTGGTGTGTTGCTGGCACTGTTTGGCTGATAGGATTTGACTATGAAAATAGTTTTATTTGTCCATATTCTCTGAATTATATGGGGGCGCATGCCCCCATATAAATATTCGGACAGTATTATTACAAATCACGGCCAATACCTGGCAGGCCAAAATAGGCGCAAGGTATTGAAATTGCCAGCGTTTTAGTGTATCATTATCTGCGCAGTGTTTTTCGAGGTGTAGCGCAGTTGGTAGCGCGCTTGGTTTGGGACCAAGATGCCGGGGGTTCGAGTCCTCTCACCTCGACCATAACTATAGACACCCTTTGAGGTGTCTTTTTCATATCCGTACCATCTATCAATATGCAAAAAACATTGACAAATATTTAACACACAATTGTATAATTTATCAATAGCAATAAAAGAATATAGATGGTAGAATTTAATTGTGAAATAATTAACACAGCTTTCTTAAAGCAGCCCCTTCTCCGGACAAAAAGAGGTAGAAGTTTTTTTAGAAAAGCATATGTTAAATATTTAACAATACAATGAGGTCACGAACCAGATTAGTAACTTCCTTAGGGTCATAAAACCAAGTTTATATGAAAGGAGAATGGCTATGGCAAATAACAGCAGGTACAAGATTATTGACAGCGTGGATAAGCTCAAAGCGGCGCTGGAAAAAGTAAGAGAGGCTCAGAAAATATTTTCATCCTACACACAGGAGCAAGTGGACAGAATCTTTCTAGCGGCTGCTTCTGCGGCAAACAGGGCAAGAATTCTCCTGGCAAAAATGGCGGTGGAAGAAACCGGCATGGGTGTTTTAGAGGACAAGGTGATAAAAAATCATTATGCTTCCGAGTATATATACAATGCCTATAAGGATGTGAAAACCTGCGGTGTTATAGAGGAAGATAAGGCATTCGGAATAAAGAGAATTGCCGAGCCTGTGGGTGTTATTGCGGCGGTTATTCCCACTACTAACCCTACATCAACAGCAATTTTTAAAACACTACTAGCACTTAAAACCAGGAACGGAATCATTTTGAGTCCCCACCCCAGAGCAAAAAAATGCACCATTGAGGCCTCCAGGATTGTTTTAGAGGCGGCTGTTGAAGCAGGCGCTCCCGAGGGGATAATTGACTGGATTGATGTTCCTTCTCTTGAGATGACAAATCATATTATGAAGGAGGCAGATCTCATACTGGCAACAGGCGGTGCAGGATTGGTTAAATCTGCTTATTCATCGGGAACACCAGCCATAGGGGTAGGCCCTGGAAACACACCGGCAATTATAGATGATTCTGCGGATCTTTTACTTGCGGTGAACTCAATAATCCATTCCAAGACCTTTGATAATGGTATGATTTGCGCATCGGAGCAATCGGTGATAGTCCTTGATAAGGTTTATGCCAGAGTAAAAGAAGAGTTCAGGAACAGAGGCTGTTATTTTCTGAATAAACAGGAGCTGGATAAAGTTCGCAAGACCATTATCGTAAACGGAGCCATCAATGCGAAAGTAGTCGGTCAAACAGCCTGCAAAATTGCAGAATTAGCCGGCATTACAGTACCTGAGAAAACAAAGATTCTCATAGGAGAAGTTGAAAGTGTTGAGCCTCAGGAGGAATTCGCCCATGAAAAGCTCTCGCCCGTCCTTGCAATGTACCGGGTAAAGAACTTTTCGGAAGCCCTGGATAAGGCGGAACGACTCGTGGCGGATGGAGGCTTCGGGCATACCTCTTCTGTTTACTTAAATGCGGTAACCGAACAGGAAAAGCTTAACGAGTTTTCAAACCGCATGAAAACTGGCCGTGTTCTTGTCAACACCCCTTCATCACACGGCGGCATAGGGGATCTTTATAACTTCAGGCTTGCACCGTCCCTCACACTCGGCTGCGGTTCCTGGGGAGGAAACTCCGTATCAGACAACGTGGGAGTAAAGCACCTCATCAATATCAAGACCGTGGCCGAAAGGAGAGAAAACATGCTTTGGTTCAGGGCTCCTCAAAAAGTCTATATAAAGAAGGGCTGCCTGCCGGTAGCTCTGGATGAGCTGAAAAACGTGATGGGAAAGAAAAAGGCCTTTATAGTCACCGATTCCTTCCTTTATAAAAATGGTTATACGAAGCCTGTTACAGATAAACTGGATGAGATGGGTATCATGCACACCACCTTCTTTGAGGTGGAACCCGATCCCACACTTGAAAGCGCCAAAAAGGGGGCGGCTGCAATGACCGCTTTCGAGCCCGATTGCATAATTGCTGTCGGCGGTGGTTCCGCAATGGATGCAGCAAAAATCATGTGGGTTTTGTATGAGCACCCCGAGGTTGATTTTATGGACATGGCTATGCGCTTTATGGATATCCGTAAGCGTGTGTACACCTTCCCCAAAATGGGTGAAAAGGCATACTTTATTGCAATCCCCACCACTGCGGGGACAGGATCTGAGGTCACCCCCTTTGCGGTCATCACCGATGAGAATACAGGCATAAAATACCCGCTGGCAGATTATGAGCTTCTGCCCAATATGGCAATTGTCGATGCTGACTTAATGATGAATATGCCCAAGGGTCTTACTGCGGCATCTGGTATTGACGCAATGACCCATGCACTTGAGGCCTATGCATCCATGATGGCTACCGACTATACGGATGGACTTGCACTGAAGGCATTGAAGACCATATTTGAATACCTTCCGAGGGCTTATGAAAATGGTGCTCTGGATCCTGTCGCCAGAGAAAAGATGGCTGATGCCTCAACCATTGCGGGCATGGCTTTTGCCAATGCATTCCTTGGTGTTTGCCACTCCATGGCTCATAAGCTCGGTGCTTTCTTCAACCTGCCTCATGGTGTGGCCAATGCCCTGATGATTAACGAGACAATTAAGTTCAATGCAGCCGAAGCTCCTGTCAAAATGGGGACCTTCCCTCAGTATGATCATCCTCATACTCTGGAAAGATATGCGGAAATCGCAGATTACCTTGGCATAAAGGGCAGGAACAATAGGGAGAAGCTTGACAACCTTATTAGAGCAATCGACGAACTCAAAGCAAAGGTTGGCATCAAGAGGACCATCCGGGACTACGGTATTGATGAAAATGAATTTATTGAGCGACTTGATGAAATGGCAGAGCAGGCATTCGATGATCAGTGCACGGGTGCAAATCCCCGCTATCCGCTGATAAGCGAAATCAAGGACATGTACTTACGCGCATATTACGGAGAATTGAGACTAAAAGCACACAATGAACTGACAATGGAGTGCGAATCAGAGGTGAGTGCTTAAAAGGAACACAGCTGTATTCCTTGACAATCTGAATAAGAAAGGTGCCCGATCCCCCCACCATCTCTGAGTGATAGCACGCTGAAAAGCCTGATTCGATCAGGCTTTTCAGCATTTATGGAAGAATTATCGGTCCATTCGCAGTCTTATATACGAATGAACAGCATAAAAAGTAGCGGGTTATGAGCTCCGTGATATCATTTTACGGCTTTAAAAGACGCCTCATTTTTTCTGTGGTAGAACTATTGTTGGGCAATAACATTTCCTACAACTATCTTTATTTTGGGATGTGTTTTATGGATAAAAACCGGCCCCTCAGCTATAGCATAGTATCATAAATTATATTTCCTGAATAATTATAAGCTTAATACATAATTCTATAGAATTTAGTTGTTGAACATGCGCCGCTTATAATATATACTTTGCTATATATTTATCTAAAATCTTGGTTCAATTACTGCTATATTGCTGAAACCCGGAGGGATCAAATTGAAAAGGAAAATTGTATCAGTATCTATTACAGTCTTGCTGCTTTGCGCCCTGATGTTGACAGGTTGTGGCGGCTCAAAATCACTGAAGATGGCTACCGGCGGCACTACCGGTACATATTATGCATTTGGCGGAACCGTTTCCCAGGTGCTTTCCAGCAAGCTGGATAATGTCAAGTTTGATGTTCAATCCACAGGTGCTTCCAAGGCCAACATATATCTTGTGGCTGATGGTGAGGCAGATATTGCCATTGTTCAGAATGATGTCATGTATTATGCTTACAATGGTACAGATCTGTTTGCCGGAGAGCAAGTTTCGGGATTTTCAGCATTAGCCGGTGTATATGCTGAGGTCTGTCAGATTGTCTCGAACAACAAAATTACTTCAATTGAAGAGTTAAAAGGAAAGAGAGTATCTGTTGGGGATATCGGTTCTGGTTGCGAGTTCAATGCCCGTCAGATATTGGAAGCCTACGGCATGTCATTCGACGATATCGAAGTCCACAATCTGAGCTTTGGCGATAGCGCCACAGCATTAAAGGACGATAAGATCGATGCATTCTTCTGCGTCGCTGGCGCTCCCACTACTGCTATAGTAGAATTGGCGACTTCCAATTCCATTAATCTTTTGGAAGTAGATGATGAACATGCTGCAATACTGATGGAGAAATATCCCTTTTATACTCAGTACTCTGTACCTGGAAACTCCTACAAGGGCGTAACAGATGATGTGAAAACCGTAGCAGTTGTAGCCACGTACATTGTTTCAGAGAAACTGGAAGAGGATCTGGTTTATCAGATAACAAAGGCGCTGTTTGAGAATGCCAGTGAAATAGCGGCGGCACATCCCAAGGGTGCCGAGCTCAACCCGGAATACTCAATTTCTTCTATTTCAATTCCGCTCCACAAGGGTGCAGAAAAGTATTATAGAGAAATTGGTGTTCTGGAATAAATGAAAAATAAAAAGATAATAAAGGGAGCCGCGGTGATGGCTGTCATTATCGCGGTTCTTATCATGCTGTACTTTGAGTTTACCCCGGCTTATCTTGTTTTGACAAATGGAGACACCGGGGAATTACTGGCGGAGTTTCCCGTACGTTCCGGAGATAATTTCTCCATCTCATTTGTTCATTCTGTGAACAAATCAAGCGTTACTGACGTGTATGAGGTCAGAGGAAATGCCATATTTGTTGTAAGTACCATTTACTACTCCTTTGGGGCAGGTGTGCAGACAGAGATTCAAGAGGGGCAAACTCTTGAATATGGAGAGGACGGTTCCATGATTGTCAGTGGCTTTAATAAGCGTATGGACAACCTCTCCTACATTGTTGGTACGGTTTCAGATCATATTCTTGAGATAAAAGGGCAATCTGTCGGCCTCAGGGAATTATGCGGCAGAAACACTTGCGTTAGGTTTTCAATCAGGCGTAAGTTTCTTATATACTGATATACTGAACAGGTAAAGCTGTTTCAGAAGCATCAGGATTTTGGCTTTTGTCAGGCAGATCAATAAGGGGGTCGGTGTCAAATGTCTGAGAATAGGAATATTAGCCATTCTTCCATGGAGGAAACGGAGCATATTGATGTCCAGGCTGTTATGGCTGAGTATGACCGGGAATCAAATACAAGGCATTATTCGGGTGTACCTAAAAAGATAGTTAGATATATCCTGGCTGCATTCTCAGCGTACGTTTTCTATATGAATCTGGTGAGTGCATGGCCTGAGCAGATACGCAGGGCATCCTTTGTAGGATTGATTATTTTT
>LFSK01000105.1 GCA_001512555.1 Clostridiaceae bacterium DTU059
TGTAGGTACAGGAATACCCCTGTATATGATAACAGGTGCAGTATTCTGCCTACATCCTTTCCAGGAAAGATGAACTCTGCAATCTCATAACTGCATACGGCAAAAAATGATGTGAACACCAGCCCCATGGTCAGGGTCAGGCGAATGGACTGTGAGATCTGTCTGTTGGCAATTTGGTACCTGCCCGTGGACACAGCTCCGGCGATGGCTGGAACCAGTGCTGTAGCAAGCGCCATAGGCAGCATGGATGGGAAAAACACAAGGGGAGCAGCCATCCCGTTGAGACGTCCTAAAACCTTAAGACTTTCCTGGAAAGTCAACCCAAAAAGAACCAGCCTTTGGGGAATAACCAGACTTTCCACTGTGCCCAAAATGGACAGCACCAACCTGTTGGTTGAAATCGGTATTGCGGTCTTAACAAGTTTTCTGGTAAGGGTGCGGGTCCCGGCCTCTGGTTCCTGATTGGTACGGTTTTTAAACCTTTCATATTGAAAAGCGCAAAATACGAAGAAGACATTGACAGTTTCGCCCACCATGAGTCCGAGAGTGGCGAGAAGGCACATGCTCTCAATTCCCTTGTTGAGAAAATGTGGGTGCATGATCACAACAAAGGCAAGTTTTGATAACTGTTCCGCCACCTGACCAATAGCATTGGGGATAACCTGCTGTTTCCCGTAAAAATAGCCTTTATAAGCCGATGCGGCAGCTATGGGCGGAACCAGGCACAGCATCCAAAGGAGGGATATGCGGGCTCTGAGGTCCTTTGCAAAAGCCAGAAGCATGGCGTCCACATTCAGGATCAATATCAGTGAAAGCACAATCCCCACTAGCAGAACAATGCCGGCAGCCAACGATGCGATCTTCATACCTGAACGGATCCTCCCGGAGGATGTCTCCTCTGCCACAAACCTGGATACAGCCACCGATATGCCGGCCGACAGAACCAGCACCAAAAGAGAATATATGGGCACGATGAGTTGGTAAAGACCCAGTCCTTCCGTTCCGATGCTGTTGGCTATGAAGATCCGATAAAAGAAACCTATAAGTTTAACAAGGAAACCTGTTACCGACAATACAGCCGCATTATATTTCAGCGAGCGACGAGCCATGAACAGACTCCTTCATGATTATCTGTCCCTTTAGCTTATGAACCAAACCATGGTTATATGTGGAAAACAGAAATATCAACAGCCTGATAAAACCCTAACTCATTCCGCGATAAATAGTTCTTTCTATTACTGAATTTTTTTGATAGTATTGTTATATAAATTTTGAGTTCCCTAATAGAGGGGAAGGGAGTTGTAATGACGATGTCGAGAAAATTATGGGCCTTTTTCCTGGTAATCTGCATGGTGCTTACCTTTGCAGCCTGCGGCGTCAAATCCTCGGACGATGACGGGGACAGCAGCTCAAAGAAAACGTCCAGGGGCGAGAACGATCTTTTATCAGAACTCGTTGAGGATGACAACGGTGACACGGATGGCAGACCCAGCGGTCGGGACGACGGTGATAAAGACAGGGATGACATTGACGGTAGCGATAACCGAAACAAGGATGGAGATAATAATGATTATAACCCGCTGGAGGGTCTTGAATCAGTCAAGCTTCCCAGTGGTTACCCTGAGAAAG
>LFSK01000085.1 GCA_001512555.1 Clostridiaceae bacterium DTU059
TCCAAGCATGAAACCTATTTTATTATAAGATGTTAGATATTTCAATAGCATGCCACCTTTAGATAGCGTCAACAGTTTGTAGGTATTAATATTAACCCCCTACTCGATACAGTAAGCTTCCATGTTGGATGCCTCTAAGTATCAAATAGATTCTGCTTGATCTTCCTGACATCTGTAGGACAGGAATATTGCCTATGTTCTCAAAGCCCTTTACCACCCTTTTCCGTATGCTTTCTTCTTTCTTTCTTGTCAATCTAATTTCATTTTTACGTTGTTTCTTTATGGCAGCATGAATATTACCACCATTATGTACAAAAGCCCTTAATCGGCTCATTTGTTCTGATCCGACCAAACACCAACCCATTGGCCGACTGCTTAATCTCTCGCTTAGTACATGGCTTACATGGCCCTCTGCGCTGCAGCCAATAACATCAGGATACTTCGTTGCATTCTCAATACTCGTCCAGTTATCAAACAAGTATTTCCTTGCTTCTAAAACTCTTTTCCGGTGTCCGTCTGTTTCTGCCTTTTCATAGCAAATCTTCAGTTCCTTCGCTGTTGCTTTCTTGTCTCCTGCTCTCAATGCATCCATTAGCCTTTTCATCTGGATGTCATCCCCACCCACAGCCTTTCGAATATACTTGTTCCGATGATAGGCATCAAGTATGGGTATACTCTTTGGCAGGTAGTTCTGGCCCGCTTTGATCCATCCAGCACCGTCGCCAGCTATATATATCCGCTCTACATGCTCCAGCTCATATGTCTGTTCTATGTAATCTAATACTTCTATCCACAGTGATTCATTATCTGTGCTAGTGGTGGCAAAATAGTGCACGTTCTGTAACTCGCATCGCTTACCGTTTCGCCTGGCTCCTTCATGCACATACACTAACTTTGCTTGACGGTTCTGGCCGTCCTGATGCGCCACATGGTCTTCATCCGCCTCAACATACAAGACCGATACCTGCTTCTTCTTGTTGCGTTCAGGAATGTGTATCAAAGTCCCTGCCTCTCTTATACAATTCATGACTGTCTGTCGGCTCACTTCTGCATGACGATTTGCTCTTCCGGCTCTGCTATACGACATGCCCGACGCTTTTAATATCAAATCTGCTTTCAGCCCTTCATCCACTCGGTCATATGCAGGAAGCTTCAGCACTTCATCTGCCAGATACGCATATTCACCAGTCTTTTTATGACGGTAATAGTTGCGCGAGATGTTCACTTGTCCCATTTCAGTAAGAACACCTCGTGTATCCTTTCGAACGATCTGCCAATGGCGCTTCCGCTCTGTAGAGTCTATGAAAGCCTTATCTGCATCTTCTATTATCTGCTCAAGAATTCGAGTCCCTAGCTTATTTACATAATCATGCACTGTAGCAGCTAATTCAGAAAAACTTGAGCCGTTTAACAACCCCTCAGCAATATGTTTTTCTAATTCAGAGATGATTTTTTCATAAATTTCGCATACAATCATAATTGCAGGTTACCTCTCTTCTGTTGGTTATGTTTGATTGTGTGGTTACTTGAAAACTATACCACATCGAGTAGGTAACTTGCTTTTTTATTCCTACATAAACTTTACACTATGCCACCTTTAGCAGCTGGCTCCGGTAATTGCTTGTGGTATTAACGCATGGCTTTACAGAA
>LFSK01000033.1 GCA_001512555.1 Clostridiaceae bacterium DTU059
ACAGGGAAGAATTCAGCCGGCTCAAGGTTATCAAGCGCATTAAGCATGGTGACTGAAAAAATTCTCAGGTAATTGCCAATCTTTTGAAATTCGTATATGCTTGAATAAAGCGCCCAACCCTCGAGGAACATGGGCTGAACCAAACTGAGGAGGGAACGAAAAATGGACGATAAGATTCAGGGCATAGCACAACGAATACGGGGTATGCGTGAGGATCTGGAGATATCCGTGGCAGACATGGCCAAGTTTCTCGAAACGTCAGAATCCGAATACCTTGAATATGAATCAGGGAAGCGGGATTTCCCATTTACATTCCTATACAAGGCCGCTTCCCGTTTCGGTCTGGACATCAGTGATCTGATTACTGGATCCAGTCCCAGGCTTACGGTTTACACCCATGTCAAAAAAGGCCGCGGACTTCCAATCGAGAGACGTAAGGGCTTTAAATACCACAGCCTGGCCTACCTCTTTAAAAACCGCCTGGCTGAACCTTTTTTGGTTGAGGCACCCTACGACGAAAAGGCGGACAAGGGGGAAATACATCTCAGCAGCCACAAGGGACAGGAGTTTGACTATATACTCTCCGGTTCTCTCAGGGTAAGGATTGATGACCATGAATTCATCATGAATGAAGGAGATTCTGTCTACTATGACAGTTCCAACAAACATGGCATGGTGGCTACCGGAGGTCGTGACTGTACCTTTTTAGCTATAGTCATCAAGGACTTTGATGGGAGGATGGACTGATGGGAAGGCTTTATAAGGAATACGTCATCGAAAAACTTGGCTCGGATGGCAATATAGAAAATGTCAGCTACAGAAGGGATCCGAACTTTAATTTCGGTTATGATATTGTGGACAGGATAGCCAGAGAGAACCCCGACAAGCTGGCCATGGTCTGGTGCAACGAAAATGGAGAGGAAAGGTTCATCACCTTCGGGGAGATGAAGGAGGAAAGCGATAGGGCAGCATCATACTTTCAAAGCCTTGGAATTAAAAAAGGCGATGCGGTCATGCTGATCCTCAGGAGGCACTATGAATTCTGGTATTGCATTGTCGCTCTGCACAAGCTGGGAGCCATCGCAATTCCTGCGACTAACCAGCTTATGACTATGGATATCATATACCGCGTAAACTCGGCAAGCGTAAAAGCAGTGGTTTGTACCCCGGATGGGGATATTTCCGATTTGGTGGATGAAGCACAGAGGGAGACCGAAACTCTGAAAATCAAGATATTGGTCAGGGCAAAGAAGGAGGGCTGGCTGAGCTATGAAGAAGGCGTGAGTAAGGCAGCGCCATTCTCGCCGCCTACGGGGGACGACAGACCCAAAGCAGATGAGATCATGCTGATGTATTTCTCATCCGGAACTACCGGTATGCCCAAGATGGTAGCTCATAACCACTATTACGCACTTGCCCATATACCTACCGCAGTTTACTGGCACAATGTTGACCCCAACGGTCTGCACTTTACCGTGTCTGAAACAGGCTGGGGGAAAGCGGTGTGGGGAAAGCTTTATGGACAATGGATAGCAGAGGCGGCCATTTTTACCTTTGATTTTGAAAAATTCAACGCGGATGATATGCTCAAGAAGATTAGTAAATACAAGGTAACAACATTTTGTGCACCGCCTACCATTTACCGTTTTCTGATTAAGGAGGATCTTTCCAAGTACGATTTATCATCCCTGCAATACTGCACCACTGCCGGGGAGGCTCTGAACCCTGAGGTATACAAGAGGTTCAAAGAACAGACCGGAATCAAGCTGAAAGAAGGGTTTGGGCAGACAGAGACAACACTCGTACTGGCCACCACCACCTGGATGGAACCCCGGCCCGGATCCATGGGAAGACCTTCTCCAGCATATTCAGTGGATCTGGTCGATGAAGCCGGTAACAGCGTCAGTCCCGGTGAGGTTGGTGAAATAGTTCTGAGGCTTGATCCTGATAAACCCACAGGCTTGATGATGGAATACTATCGCAATGAGGAGCTGACAGCCCGTGCCATCCGGGACGGACTCTACCATACGGGAGATACCGCCTGGAGGGATGAGGACGGCTACTACTTCTATGTGGGAAGAACCGATGATATCATCAAATCCTCGGGCTACAGAATCGGCCCCTTTGAGGTGGAAAGTGTTATCATGGAGCATTCTTCGGTTCTCGAGTGTGCTGTAACAGGTGTTCCTGATCCACTGAGGGGACAGGTGGTTAAGGCAACCATTGTGCTGGCCAGAGGGTATGAGCCATCGGATGCCCTGGCAAAAGAGATCCAGGATTATGTCAAGAAGAATACAGCTCCCTATAAATATCCGCGAATTATTGAGTTTGTCGAGGAACTGCCCAAGACCATCAGCGGCAAGATCCGACGCACTGAAATAAGAAAGCGGGATCAGGCTCAATAGCCCCAATAATTGAGCCTTGCGGCCAATGGTGAAATACTATATAATGAACATTACCGTGCTAGACGGGGAGGTAGCGGTGCCCTGTATCCGCAATCCGCTATAGCGGAGTTGAAATCCTGCCCCCGGCATGCAAATGTAAGGCCAGTTATGTGTCAAAGTACAATGAAGATTGGGTCTTGCGCAACTTGGAACTGTGAACCCCGTCAGGTCCGGGAGGAAGCAGCGGTAAGCGGTCAACCAGGTGTGCCGCAAGCCTGCCTGGTCCGAGTACGATGCACATGGTACGCTTGTATTTGTATTGTCAAAGGCAGGTGCACGGTTTATATTGAGATTTACGAAGCCTTTTGGCTTTGTTTTTGTTTATGGATGATTACCCTTGACATTCCCTGGCCATTACTGTGTTATAATGAAAGATACATCAGTATTCAGGATGGGAGTGAATGGTGAAACCATGGCGCATTTGGCATTATACAGAAAATGGAGACCCCTTTCCTTTGATGACGTTGTTGAACAGCGCCATATTGTAGATACTCTTAAAAACAGCATCAAGACCAACTCTGCCAGTCACGCCTATCTCTTCTGCGGTACACGGGGGACGGGTAAGACTACATTGGCAAAGATACTGGCACGCGCTGTCAATTGTCTTGAACCTGCTGACGGCAATCCCTGCAACAAATGTGAGATCTGCAGGGGCATTCTTGACGGATCCATCATAGATGTCATTGAGATAGATGCTGCATCCAATAACGGAGTGGATGACGTACGCCAGATCAAGGAAGCTGTCATGTATGTGCCGGCAGTTACCCGCTACAAGGTCTATATTATTGACGAGGTTCACATGCTGTCCACAGGAGCATTCAATGCCCTTTTAAAAACTCTTGAAGAACCTCCTGAAAGCGTTATTTTTATCCTGGCCACCACAGAGCCCCACAAGCTTCCGGCAACCATCCTGTCCCGTTGCCAGAGATTTGATTTCAAGAGGATATCAATAGAAGGGATTAGCCAAAGGCTGGAGATGATTGCAAAGGATGCAGGCGTGGCTTATGAGCCTTCCGCCCTCGCCATGATTGCCCGTCTTGCCCAGGGCGGGATGCGTGATGCCATCAGCCTTTTGGATCAATGCATTGCCATGGGTACAAGGAAAATCACCAGGGATGTAGTGATAACCGTTTCGGGTTTAGCCGCTCTGGAGATGATTGACTCATTAGCCGAAGCCCTGGTGGATCGGGATATCCCTGGAGCGTTGTCCCAAATCGACCAGGCGCTGTCCGGGGGAAGGGATCTTGCACCCCTTTGCGGACAGCTTGTGGATTGGTTTCGCGATCTCATGCTGCTGAAAACCGGCGGTGATGCATTGAGACTTGTTGATACCGATGAAGTGGGTCTGGAACGTCTAAAAAAAGTGGCCGGCAGAATCAGTTATGAGGAAACTCTCGCAATGATCAGGGAGCTCTCTGAAGCTGAAAGTAAGCTTAAGTGGTCAGAGAACCAACGAGTGCTGATGGAGGTCACAATGGTGAGACTTTGCACCAGAAGCCTCGAAAGTGCTGACATATTCGAAAGGATTAAGTTTTTGGAAACAAGGATGAGCGACCTGGAGAAGAAGCTGGGCGGGATACCGGATCAGGTAAGGATTCAAAAAATCCCGCCTGTTAAAGAGAAAGTCCATACCTCTGACAGCATTCCGGTTCAGCCGGAGCCCCAGGTTTCCGGAAAATCTGAGAAAGAGCATAATACTGATACAAAAAAACCTGTAGACGCTTTTTCCCATAATGATATGAAAGAGTGGGCCAAGGTTCTTGAATATCTGCGCTCAACAGGCAATATGAAGATGTATGTCTATCTCCAGGACACCCGCTGTATTTTGGTGGACGGCTCAACAGCCGTGGTAGTGATAGGGAGTGACGAACAGTTCAAAAAGAATATCCTGTGCAGGAGTGAAAGCCTTGAGACTATAGGGGAGGCTCTTCTTAAAGTGACCGGCATATCCATGACGGTTAAGGTGAAGGACGAGGCAGAGATGGGGCTGATTGAGCAGGATGCGTCAGGAAGTGATCCCGTCCTGGAGAAAGTGAAGCAGTTTGCCATGGATAATGGCCTGAAGCTTGACATCACAGAATGAAAACCGGCAATACTAATATTATGTTCCGATTATGATTAATTGGCAGGCTGATCCGGATTTTTTTCGTCCTTAGGGCTTATAAAAACGAAGTATTCATGGCATCCGGACTTGACAAATCAGGTATGGTGCTGATATATTAAAGCAGTCAAGTGTGCTCAACTCTTGAGATATTTCCCGGATAAGAATGAGTATTATCATACAGGAATAGGATAGTAACAATTATCAGCTTATCTTTTATGTTTAGAGCCTTTTTAGAACGCAATCCTTTAAATAAATTCAACATATAATATTGTTAATATTATAAGAGGTGTTTTATGGAAGACAGATCCATTCTCGAGAAGAAGTCGCTTGAGGACTTGCGTTATATTGCAAAAATGCTGGGATTGAAAAGCATTTACAAGTATCGCAAGGGTCAGCTAATTGATTATATCATCGACTCGGCAAAAGACAGTAAGCTTGATCTTCAAAAAGAGAAGAAGTTGTCTTTGGCTGGTGAGGATGGTGAGGATGTACAGGCCGATACCGATGAGAAGAGTATCCGCGAGTCTGAGCCAACAGCAGAAACCCCAAAAAGGCGTCGCGGCAGGCCAAGGAAAATCCGAGCCGACGAGGATGTAAAAAGCACGGTTGACCAATCCATATCAACCGATGCGCCAACGGAAGTATCGGTTCAGACAGGAGCTGAAGCTGGTTATCCACCTCAAGACTCAGTTACACCTCCCATCTCTTCCGAAGAGAAAGACGTATCAGCCCAAGACAATAAGGGCAGAATTGTCGTCCAGGATGAAGAAAAGGCATCTATTCGGTCTTCACGGATTCATATCAAAAGAGCCGGGGACACAGAGAAGACAGATTCCAGTGCAGCGATTGCAAAAGACCTTACACCGGAACCTTCTGTTGAAGGATTATCCCCTGATGCTGATGGTTCCCTGTCTGACGCAGAACCTCAGGCAAAAGCCGAAACCGGTCCTGTGGAGGAAATCACAGAGATTGAAAAGGACAAGGAAGAAAGCGCCAGCGACAGCGAAACGGTAAGGGAGAGCCGCTATATCAGAATAGGCAAGACAAAGGATCTCTCCAGGCTGGAAAGTGACAATCCGGTGACGGGAATTCTGGAAGTTCTCCCGGACGGATACGGTTTTTTAAGGGGCCATAATTATTTGTCGGGGCCCAAGGATATCTATGTTTCTCCTTCCCAGATCAGGCGCTTCAATCTGAAAACCGGAGATAAGATAGTAGGCAAGGGGCGTATTCAAAAGGACGGGGAAAAGTTTCAGGCCTTGTTATACGTTACCTCGGTTAATGGTGATTCTCCGGAAGTCGCCCTCAAAAGAAAATCCTTCGATCAGCTTACCCCGATTTATCCCAATGAAAGAATCACTTTGGAGTCCGACCCCAAGGAGCTTTCTACCCGCTTGATCGATCTGATCGCTCCCATTGGCAAGGGTCAGCGCGGGCTTATCGTTTCTCCCCCTAAAGCAGGTAAGACCATTTTGCTTAAAAAGATAGCAAACGCCATCACTCTTAAGTATCCCGAGATAGAGGTAATCGTGCTTCTGATCGATGAGCGTCCCGAAGAAGTAACCGATATGCAGCGTTCCATCAATGGGGATGTGATTTACTCAACCTTTGATGAACTGCCGGAGCACCATATCAAGGTTGCTGAGATGGTTTTGGAAAGAGCTCAAAGACTGGTTGAACAGAAGCGGGATGTGGTTATTCTTCTCGATAGTATTACGCGTCTTGCCAGGGCTTATAACCTGACTATCCCGCCTACAGGCCGAACCCTTTCAGGCGGGCTGGATCCCGGGGCGTTGCACAAACCCAAGCGATTCTTCGGTGCTGCCAGAAATATTGAACATGGGGGTAGCCTGACCATTATAGCTACAGCGCTCATAGACACTGGCAGCCGTATGGATGATGTCATCTATGAAGAGTTTAAGGGAACCGGTAATCTGGAACTCCATCTTGACAGGAAGCTTTCCGAGAAACGGATCTTCCCGGCAATCGACATCAATCGTTCGGGAACCAGGCGGGAAGAGCTTCTTCTCTCGCAGCGCGAACTGGATGGTATCTGGACGATAAGGAAGGCTATGAGCAATCTTGGCACTGCCGAGGTCACTGAACTCATTATCAGCAGGCTCATAAAGACAAAGACAAACTCGGAGTTTGTTAATGGTATAAATACCGCCCTGCTGCAGAAAGAGAATAACAGCTATGATTCATATAAATAAGCTCATTCGGAATCATGTACGACTGCGGCATGGGATGGGATCCATGAATTTTAGCCATAAAGGCTGCTTGCAATCCCTCAGATGATGTGGTAAAATATCATTCGGCGCTTTTTTCAAGAGTCGTTACGATAATGGTTTCGATAAAGAAGCAAGATGTGAGCGAGGTGAAAGACCATGCGGGAAGGTATCCATCCGAAGTATACAAATGCCACTGTTCGCTGTGCATGTGGCGAGACCTTTGAAACAGGTTCTACAAAACCGGAGCTGCGTGTTGAAATTTGCTCCCAGTGCCATCCTTTCTTTACTGGGAAGCAAAAGCTTGTAGATACCGGTGGGCGTGTTGATAAGTTTAAGAAAAAATATGGAATCAAATAGAAAATCGGGTTTTAAACCCGGTTTTTTATCTTTATAGCAAAAAGATTAGCAATTCTAACATCTGAAAAATCTTTGCATGTAATGACCATTTCGGTGAAATGATAGTATTTATAAGAGGTATGTCATATGAGCAGGTTTTCCATAGAAAAGACTAAGCCCTGGTTCCTCATCGCACTGGGATGTCTTGTGATGACATTTGCCATGAATGTATTCCTGATACCATTTAAGCTGGCTCCAGGAGGCATTTCTGGTCTGTCAACCGTGGTGTACTATGTTTTTAACAAGGTCATTCCGGTGGGTGTCCTAATGCTTGTGTTTAATATTCCCTTATTTTTGGGAGGGTTTAAGAGCAGGGGGAAAAGGTTCGTCATACGTTCCCTTTTTGGGGCAGTTCTTCTTTCGGTCATGGTAGATATCACAGCTCCCTTCACCGAGAACCTGGTCAATGATTACCTGATCCGGTTTGACAGTTCCATGGCCGTTCCCGACCTGCTTCTGAACGCCCTAGTAGGAGGCCTCATCATGGGTCTTGGTCTTGGAATGGTTCTTAAGGAAGAAGCCACTACCGGTGGAACTGATCTGGCGGCTGCACTTTTAAAAAAGGTTTTTCCGCGCAGATCCATTGGCGAACTTCTGCTGATCCTGGACGGCTGTGTAATTCTGTTTGCCACTTTGGTTTTCAGAAGCGTCAAGCTTGGGCTCTATGCGTCCATCAGCCTGTATATCTCCACTAAGACCATTGATACCTATATTGAAGGCTTCCATTTTGCAAAAAGCCTGATGATTATATCCGAGAAGTCTCAAGAGATATCCAGGCGCCTTATGATGGATGTGGACAGGGGGGTCACTGGTCTGAAGGGAATTGGTATGTATAGCGGAGCGGATAAAACTGTTCTGCTATGCGTCGTAAAAAAGCAGGAGATGCCCAAGGTTAAGGAGATCGTGAAACAATGTGACCCCAATGCCTTCGTTTTATTGAGCGATGTCAGAGAAGTTCTGGGCGAAGGATTTGAACCGCTCCACTCAGAAGAAAGGTAGAGGAAGAGGTTATTTATAATACTTTATCAAGTCACTTTACGGGCAGACTGCCCATGTTATATACTTAATTGGACAATAAAAAAAGACTTAGGAAAAGGAGACACAAGAAATGGATGCACATGCTGTTCTCAACCTGAAGAGAATCGCCACCAATATCAGAAAAGGTGTCATAACTGCTGTTGCTTCTGCAGGCAGCGGTCATCCGGGCGGATCTCTTTCCATTGCCGACATTATGGCCTATCTTTTCTTTGAAAAGATGAATATTGATCCCAAAAACCCCAAAAACCCCGACAGGGATCGGTTTGTGATGTCAAAGGGGCACTGTTCTCCAGCTCTTTATTCAACCCTTGCCCACAGAGGTTTCTTCCCTGTGGAGGACTTATCCGGTTTCAGGCAGGTATCAAGTTATCTTGAGGGTCATCCCAATATGAATACGGTTCCCGGAGTGGACATGTCCACCGGTTCCCTCGGCCAGGGCTTTTCAGCAGCAGTGGGGATGGCTATGGCTGGAAAACTGGATAAAAAAGACTACCGGGTATATGTTATGCTGGGAGACGGCGAACTGGAGGAAGGGGAGGTCTGGGAGGCGGCCATGTGCGCTGCTCATTACAAGCTGGACAATCTTACTGCCTTTGTGGATTATAATGGCCTTCAAATTGACGGAAAGATTACCGAGGTGATGAATCCCGAACCCATAGGCGATAAATTCAAGGCCTTTGGATGGGAGGTCATATCCATAGATGCCCATGATTTCAACCAGATAGAAGAGGCCGTAAAACACGCGGAGAGCTTTAAGGGGAAGCCAACCGTGATTGTTGCCCGTTCAGTTAAGGGGAAGGGTGTTTCTTATATGGAGAACCAGGCGGGCTGGCATGGCTCCGCACCCAAGAAAGATCAGGCGCAACAGGCCTTAGATGAGCTGGATGCCTTCCTTGCATCCCTGGAATGAGCCTTTCTCTTTACTAGTCCGGGCTCAGGAAAACAATAAAATTAGCATGGAGGAATATTTGCCATGGCAGAAAAAATAGCAACACGCGTAGCCTATGGAAAGGCATTGGCCGAAATCGGCAGTGATGAAAATATAGTTGTTCTGGATTCGGACCTGTCCAAATCCACTAGAACCGACTTTTTCAAGAACGAATATCCCGACAGACATCTCAATATCGGGATAGCTGAAAGTAATATGATGGCTGTGGCCGCCGGGTTGGCAAGCTGCGGGAAAACAGTGTTTGCCAGCACCTTTGCGATATTTGCTGCGGGCAGAGCCTTTGACCAGATACGCAATTCAATATGTTATCCCAATTTGAATGTAAAGATTGGAGCAACCCATGCGGGGATTTCAGTGGGAGAGGACGGTGCTTCCCACCAGGCCATTGAAGATCTGGCGCTGATGCGCTCCATACCCAACATGACTGTGATCTCACCAGCAGATGGGATTTCAACGGCTGCCCTGGTCAAACAGGCGGCAAAAATCAATGGTCCTGTCTATCTGAGACTTGGTAGACTGGACGTTCCGGTGGTCTATCCGGAGGATGCCACCTTTGAGATTGGCAAGGGCGTGACAGTGAAACAGGGTAATGACATAACCATCATTGCCACCGGTTTGATGCTTGATATGGCCTTAACGGCGGCAAAAACCCTTGATGAACAGGGTGTCTCGGCACGGGTTATCGATATCCATACCATTAAGCCCATAGATGTGGACCTGATTGTTGTCGCCGCCAGGGAAACCGGCGCCATCCTCACCTGCGAGGAGCACAATATCCATGGCGGACTGGGAAGTGCAGTCGCCGAGGTGGTTGTAAGCAACCATCCGGTACCCATGGACATGGTGGGCATTGAGGATCAGTTCGGGAAATCCGGAAAGCCTGCCGATCTGCTGCCCATGTATGGACTTACTGCTGAAAACATTGTGGAAAAGGCAAAAGGATTGCTTGCAAAAAAACGAGGCTAAGATAAACCTGACCGAAAGAAACAGACTGCCAAACCGGCAGTCTTTTTTCAACTTTTCACCTCTGACTTCTCGCATCCATGCTGTCATTACGAGCCAAGCTCAGCGGAGATTGCCTCATTTCACAAGCAATCGCACCAGACAGGCAGTATACATGAAGGGATCCCGTAAAACAAGGTCGCATTGCGATAAGGCGCCGAAACATCCTGTGAGAATGAGAAAAGGGCGGCTGCTGTTTGAGCGGAGCGAGTTCAGCCGACCCTCATTCGAACAGCTGATGTTTCGCAGACGTGCAGCACAGCGACCGGGCTTTACGGGATCTCTGAAAGCATTTGATACCTGTATTTGTACTTGCTTAAAATAGATGGTCAGGTTGAACTAAACAGGAGAAAAGGAAGGAATATAGGTAGAAGAGTGGTCCCTTTAGAGGGAGAAGGGATGAGGGAAAGGGATAAGTATAGAGAAACATTTCTGTAAGGCTTGTGTTTGAAAAAACTATGAGATAGAATTATTTGATAATTCGCAGTGACTGGGAAGGCGGGAAACAAAGAACCATGAAGGATTATAACAGAATTTTAATGGAATCAGCCAGATTAATTTTAAGGCCATTTTCTATGGAAGATGTGCAGGATGTATTTTTGTATGCCAGTGATGATGCTGTAACTAAATATTTGACATGGCCATCACATGTTGATATATCACAAACCGAAAAAGTGGTTAAAGAAATTTTTATGGCTACGCCAGGAATTTTTGCAATTGAGTTAAAATCAGAGGGCAAATGTATTGGATGCATCGATTTAAGGATATGTGCTGAGCATGATAAAGGAAGCTTTGGCTATACTATAAATAGAGAGTATTGGAATAAGGGGTATGCGACAGAAGCATTAGGATTAATAATTGATCTTGCATTTTCAAAACTGGGATTAAACCGTATCGAAGGTATGCATTATGTGGGAAATGAGGGTTCTGGGCGTGTAATGCAAAAATGTGGAATGAGATATGAAGGAAAAGGTTTACAAGAAGTAAAAATCAAAGGTATCTACCATGATGTTGTACATTACGCAATTTTGAGAGAAGAGTGGATAGCCTCAAAGCAAGTAAAATAAATAATGATGTTCTTTTTGTTGAATGAAGAGATAGGGGAAAGGGAAAAGGAAAAGAGAGCAAGATAAAATCCTTTGTAATCTCATTATAAGTAGGTTACAAAGGATTGAATAGTTTTAGCATCCTTGCCCCTTAGCCTTGCTCCAAGGGAACAAGTTTTATTAGCGGAACGACTTATTTGCAATGGAAAGAGTTTATTTGATGTTTACAAGTGCTGCAATCTCCTGACTCCTTCAGGTATACTCCTTCCTGAGTCTTGCCCTGAGATAGCCCCTGTCGGTTTCAATGGCTTCCACAAAAAAACCCAGGCCATAGTAGAAACGCATGAGAGCCGTATGCCTGGATGCGGTGTGCAGGGTGACTTCCCGCACTCCTTTTGAAGTCAGGTACTTGTCTGCAGCATTCATCAGAGCCTCACCAATTCCAATCCTCCGACTGTTGCCGCAAACCGCAAATCGGCTTAAGTAGGCCTTGTCATCATGAAGATCCAGCCTGACGGTTCCAACCACCTCGTTATCCATTTCAGCGATCAGAACCGTTTTTTCGGAGATCTCCCTCCTGATGTCATCGATAGTTTCCTGAAGGGCTTCAAGGCGGGTCTGCCCGATGATCTTCCCATACTCCTGGAAAGCCTGCTGCAATATGGTGAAGATGCGGGCTGCGTCGGATTCCACAGCCCGTCTGATTATGAATGAATAAAGCATGGTTCTTGCCTCCTTAAGCCAGGATCAGCCCATCAGCTTGACCAGAACCGCTTTTTGAGCATGGAGCCTGTTCTCAGCCTGATCAAACACCACCGAATGACTGCCGTCAATAATGGATTCTGTAACCTCAAACCCCCTGTAAGCTGGGAGGCAGTGCATGAAAAGGGCATCCGCACTGGCTTTGGAGAATATTTCGTCGTTCACCTGATAGGGCATGAATATGGGCATGCGCTTTTCTTTCTCTTTCTCCACACCCATGCTGAACCAGGTATCGGTATAAACAACATCCGCATCCTTAGCAGCCTCAAAGGGATCGGTTGTGACAACCACCCTTGCACCGGATTCTTCTGCGGCCTCCTGTGCCTTTTTAACTGCAACAGGATCACAGGCGTACCCTTCGGGGGTCGCTACGCTTATGTGCATACCAACCTTTGCGCAGCCAATGAGAAGCGAGTTGGCTACATTGTTTCCATCCCCTAAATAAGCCATTTTAAGGCCTCTGAGCTTTCCCTTCTTCTCTTTAACAGTCTGAAGGTCGGCCAGTATCTGACAGGGGTGATAGCTATCGGTAAGACCGTTGATAACAGGAACGGTACCAAATTGAGCAAGGGTTTCCACATCGCTTTGCTTATATGTCCTGATCATGATTCCGTCTATATAGCGGGACAGGGTTTTTGCAGTATCGGCTACTGTCTCGCCGCGCCCCAGCTGAATATCATTGGCGCTGAGGAAGAGGGAGTATCCGCCTAATTGATACATGCCCACCTCAAATGATACCCTGGTACGGGTTGATGCTTTGGAAAAGATTAGTCCCAGAGTCTTCCCCTTTAAAAGATGGTTGTGTCTGATACCGTTTTTATTTTCGTACTTTAATTTCTCGGCCATGGACAGTGTTTCCAGAATCTCTTCCCCCGTCCAATCACTTAAGCATAAGAGATGTTTGATCATTATCATCATTCCTTTCCTTACAGCGCTGCAAGCCTTGCCGGAATTATATCGGCTTTTCCGGGCAGCTTGTAAACATCCAGGGTCTTTGATTGTATTATTATACATTCAAGTGTATAAAAATGCAACAACAATCTATTTCTTTTCTGGTACCCATCATCCCATATGTCGGCAAAAGGGTGTAAGTATTAGGTGCGAAGATGCCGATTAATATTTTGAAACCTGTTTGCTATACACAAGAGAAGTGCTAAAGCTGGTGAGATAATGGATATTGCTACAATATTTGGCCTGGTATTGGGCCTTGCGTGTACGGTCTATGGAATTTTTAACGGAGGTGAGTTATCCTCCTTCTTTGACCCGGGTTCCATAGCCGTAACAGTGGGAGGTGGATTGGCAGCAACCATGATGAGCTTTCCCCTCTCAGATACCATAAAGGCTTTTAAGGCCGTACCCCTTGCCTTTAAATCATCTAAGTTTGATCCTTTTCAAACCATTCAGATGTTGGTTGAACTATCCCAGAAAGCGCGCAGGGAGGGCTTGATCGCATTGGAGTCTGCACAGGATGATATTAAGGACGATTACCTGAAAAAAGCTCTGGAGCTGGTTGTGGACGGGATTGAGGCAGAAATGGTTAAGACATCCATGCAGTTTGAAATAGACAGTATGGTTGTTCGCCACAGCACCGTCCAGGCATACTTTAAAACTCTTGCCGCACAGTTTCCGGCCTGGGGTATGATCGGGACGCTGATGGGGCTTGTTAACCTGCTCAAAAACATGGACGATCCATCCAATATAGGTCCCGCGATGTCCCTTGCGATCATTACCACCTTTTACGGAAGTGTTCTGGCAAACTTTATATGCACCCCGATTGCCACAAAACTTCAGGGGAGCAGTGCTGAGGAGATCCGGATGAGGGAAATGATCATGGAGGGTATTCTGTCTATTCAATCAGGCGAAAACCCTCGTCTTATGGAACATAAGTTGAAGACATTCCTGTCTCCCGACCAAAAACAGCAGTATGAAAGCATGATTATAAAAGAAAGAGACAGCGGCACCGACAGAGGGGTTGAATCGTTCCAGGAATAGCCTTTTAAAGCCCCATATTTATTGTCCATGGCGGCGAGGATTTGATGGGACAGAAACTTATGAACGGGTTTTGGCTTATTTAGAAGGATTGGGGTGAAGTGATCCATGTCCAGAAAAAAACAAAATCAAGAGGAATCATCGGGTGCTCCGGAATGGATGACTACCTATAGCGATATGGTCACTCTGCTGCTGACATTTTTCATTATGCTCTTCGCCATGTCAACCGTCGACCAAAATAGGTTCACAGATGTAGCAAAGTCCCTGTCCAACTCGTTGATGAATATGAGTACCGGGGATTCCATTTTGGATTCCAGCGGAAAGAGTATTATTGCGGTTGATTTTGTCAACCCCAGCGACAAGAACCTGCCTGAGCAGAAGGAGAAGTATATAGAAAGTGCTGAAGAAATGGTTATTGATGCACAAAGGCAGATTCACAACATGGAGATGGACATTGCCAAGGATGAAATACGGCAGGCTGTGGAAGCCCAGGGTATAGGCGAGAAGGTTGAAATCGTTGAAGAGAAGGACTATATTCTTGTAAGGCTTGAGTCCGAGGTCTTCTTCGATTCTGGAAGCGCCGACATAAGGCCTGGAGGATTTCTTGTACTTCAGCAGTTTGCTGAGATCCTGAGAAACATAGATAATGAGATCCTGGTCTCGGGGCATACCGATAATGTCCCCATCAACACACCGCTATACAAGTCAAACTGGGAGCTTTCAACAGCCAGAGCCACCACGGTGGTCAGGTATTTTACTGAAACCCTGGGTCTGGATCCTGTGAAGTTCACTGCTACCGGTAATGGAGAATTCCGTCCCATAGGAGATAACAATACCGCCGAAGGGCGCCAGCGAAACAGACGTATCGAGATAATGATCATGAAGTAAGAACGGGAAATATATTATAATGGTATCCGTAAAGTCTTTGTTTGAGGGAGAACTATGGATACCATTGTGAGTGAAATTGCAAAAACCCGTATGATCAAGGATGTTAATGATGCCCTGACAGCATACGGGTTGTTTGTATCTTCTCTTGAATTTGATTCAAGTGTCAATTTTTCAGTAATAATTAAGCTGAGCCCCCATGATCTGTCAGAATCCGGTCATTCGAAAAACATAGCTGTCCCTGAAGGGACAGCATGCTAGTCCGGCCATGGTTGCAAGGCAGCCATGTTACCATAAATTGATTGTGTAAAGGTCAGTCAACGACAGGTGCATCTCTGAAGAGCAGACTGATGGAGTAAAGCCCCGCAACTCCCACAAGAGAGTATACTATTCTGCTTCCCAAGGTCGCCGTTCCAAATATACCTGCCACCAGGTCGTATTGAAAAAGGCCTACCAGCAGCCAGTTAAGAGCGCCTATGATGACCAATAAGAGTGCTATTCTGTCAATTGGTGTTCTCATACTCCCGACTCCTTTACAATAATTTCGGGCGCGTTCTACGCCTTCATTTAACTATTCTGTACAAATAAAAAGGAATTAATGCGCTGCAATACTTGTAAATAATTATACATAGCCTGCTACGCCTGTTTCCGGTTGATTCCATGGGAAATCAGGGTGTCATCTCAGCAGGTTTTTCATAAGGTCTTGCGAATAGCAGGATTTTGTGTGATATAATATTAGCGTTTTTAGTTTGTTCAGTTTTGGATTGTGCTATGAAAGAGAAAAAACGGAAAGGGAGGCAAAAGCTATGGCTGATTTCTGGGATCAAGAAACAATATTAGGTAAATTTGTAAAAAACAGCCGGGAGGAGATTCATATCAAGCGTGTCAGCAAGAACGGAAGGGAGTATGTTGATATCCGAACCTTCTGGTTTGACGCCAAGAGTGATGAATTCCGGCCAAGCCAGAAGGGGCTTGCCATTCCTCTTGAGTTTGTCGGTGAACTCAGGAATATACTTGATGATGTGGAATAATGCTTCAACTGCGCCCACCGAAGAAATTCGGCGGGCGCAGTATATCAGAACCGCACAGGCTGCCGGCAGGCAAAGAGAAGGTGCGGATGTAATAGAATATGCATGGAGCTTTACAAATGTGAAAGCTATAAAGGTGCCCGACCGGGGAACCTGACGGGAAAAACAGCAAGGGGTGCCTATGGTTGAAACCGCTGAACAGTCCGTATATTCCTGACAAAAAAGTGACTGCCATGCTCGTGTCCCATAACATGCCGGAAGAGATGATGAGCCTTCTTGAGGGGTTGATACCAGTTCTTATTCGAACAATGGATCTGGAAGGATTACCTGATCCAGTGAAAAGCCATCCGGATATGCAATTGGTCATCCCTGCAGAAGGCGTTGTTGTTCATGCCCCTAACCTTCATCCCCAGGTGGCGGAGCTCCTCAAAGACCTGGGGTATATTCTGGTGTCGGGGAAAAAAACGCCTGCCGGAAGCTATCCTGGGGATATTCCCTACAATGTGGCCGTTGTGGGCGATCACGCCTTCTTAAATACGCGTTTTGCTGATGAAGCTGTGCTTCAATGGCTGAAAAAAACCGGAAAAACTATATCCCATGTGAACCAGGGCTATACAAAATGTTCTGTTTGCATCCTGAATAAGGAAGCCGTTATAACATCCGATTTGGGAATCTATCGCGCTGCCCGTGGTAAAAATATCGATGCGCTGCTGATTCCGCCACAGAGATCCATATTCATTCCCGGGTATGACTATGGTTTTATTGGTGGCTCAACCGGTCTTATTTCCAGTAATAAAATGGCTTTCAGCGGGAATTTGAACACTCTTGACAGTTGGGATCCCATTCTCTTATTCCTTCAAAAATATGGCATAATGCCGGTAATGCTGGGCACAGGCACCGTTCTGGATCTGGGCAGCCTTATTCCTTTATGTACCGTATAACGGACAATAAGGGTGACATATACTACACCTGAAAGGATGTGAGAGAATGCCATCCTTCAGGGTTGACTACATGAAGGACATTAAAGGATTAGCCCATTACATCGAAAGAAAAATGGCTCCTGAGGCCTTGCAGGGAGTACGTGTACGGTATGATGAGAACAGCGTTGTAATCATTATCGGTGGTTATATGAGAAGAAACGGCAGGCGATTCTCCCACGTGATTCACCGTGTATCGGATTCCCTTGCCGATTATATTCTCAAGTCATATGAAAAGGATATCCTGTCCAGGATTATCAACCGAATCTGTGAAGGGCTGCCAAAAAGCGATCTTGATGAGATTAACCGTATTGCCTGCAAACACCTCTACCCCGAGAACTCCACTGAAAAACATATCAGTGACAGGCGAAGACTCATCTCGGAAAAGATTTCGGAGTATCTTAAAACCTCCCGGAATCTGACGCTGGATGGTTTCATCACCTTCAGGCTGGGTGAGTATGTAAAAAAACTCGAGACAGAGGTTGACCGTGCCATCAGACAGTATTTTGTTGAAAGGCAATATGAAGAATATATAAACCTTCTGACCACTTTTATCCGGATGCAGTGCCCCAAGGTTCCCGAACTCCATGTTTTTGCCCAGAATGACGGCTCCTACCGGGTAGAGGGCACGGGTCCCTTTGAAATACCTGATGACATTACCAGGAGCTACGGCATTGAGAAAAACAAGCCGGTCATTCATGACGATGATTTCATGATTGGTTTTCTGCTGACTTGTGCCCCCATTAGGATTTTCATCCATAATGCCGATAAATTTAGAAACAAGGAATTACTAAATACCATAAAAACGGTATTTTCGGAATGTGTTATGGTAAAAGACTGAGTTGTGCCGGTTTCCGGCATTAAAACGGCAAATTGGCATGAAAGCATTGTATACAGAGGGGAAATTGTTGTATAATGTAGGTTGAATCTTAAAGGGTAAGTGGGGTAATCCAGTTGGCATTCAAAGTATTTCAGTCTGTCATATCAAAAATTCGTGAAACCATAGGTAACGATTTTGGCATTACCGACGGAAATGGTACTGTGATCGCAAGCACCATTGAAGAAGAAATCGGCATGATTCACGATCAGTGCTCCGATTTTTTAACTTCAAATGCAATGTACATTGAAAAGCCAGGCCTGGTGATGAAAAAGATCGAGATAAATGGTCGGCTGGACTTTGTGCTCTATCTTGTGAGCGATCATCCCGACAGAAAGAAGTATGCTGAACTTATCGCCATCAGCCTCGAGAATGCCAAACTCTACTATGATGAAAAGTACGACCGCAGCAATTTCATGAAGAATATCCTATTGGGAAATATTCTGCCAGGTGATATCACCATCCGGGCAAAGGAACTGAGAATCAAGACCCAGTCGAGGAGAATAGTCTATCTGGTTCGAACCGAAAAAACCCGTGAACTCTATGCCTATAATATCATTCAAAGCCTATTTCCAAATAATACGAAGGACTATATCATCCTCCTTGATGACCAGAATACGGTTCTCATTAAAGAGCTCAAAGAGCGTGAGGATAACGAGGAAATCCATAAGAAGGCCCGTATTATCATTGATACCCTGAGCAGTGAGCTCATGATTAAGGCCAGCATCGGTATTGGAACCATGGCTGAGTCCCTCAGAGATGTGGCGCGCTCCTACAAGGATGCCCAGACAGCGCTGAGAATCGGACAGATTTTCGAGGCTGACAAGAATATTGTTGACTACAATAACCTGGGAATAGGCCGTCTTATATATCAGCTTCCCACCACACTCTGTCGGCTGTTTCTCAACGAGGTCTTCAAAGAGGGAGTCCTGGAAACCATTGATTCCGAGACCATGATGACCATCCAGAAATTTTTTGAGAACAATCTCAATGTCAGCGAAACCTCGCGTCAGCTTTTCATACACAGAAATACCCTGGTCTATCGCCTTGATAAGATTCAAAAAATAACAGGGATGGATTTAAGAAAGTTTGATGACGCCATCTATTTTAAAGTTGCCATGATGGTCAAGCGTTATCTTGATGAAGTTTCCAAATAATTAACATCCCAGTTTATGGGGGGATCCTTTTGATAAGGTTTGTAGATACTACAAAGGTTTACTCAAATGGTGTTGTCGGTATAAAAAACCTTACACTGCGAATCGAAAAGGGAGAATTCGTATTTGTCATAGGCGCCAGCGGATCGGGTAAATCAACATTTCTGAAGCTGATCATGCACGAAGAAACCCCAACCGAGGGGGAAGTGTATGTCAACGGATACAGCGTACATAATATGCCCAAGTCCGAGGTGCCCTATCTCAGACGCAGCTTGGGCGTTGTCTTCCAGGATTTCCGTCTGCTTCCCAACAAAACGGCCTATGACAATGTGGCATTTGCCATGCAGATCGTTGAGGCTTTGCCCCGTGAGATCAGGCGACAGGTTCCGCTGGCGCTCGGACTTGTGGGTCTGAGCAAAAAAGCAAGAGCCTATCCCGGGCAACTGTCCGGTGGTGAGCAGCAAAGAATCGTTCTGGCACGCGCTTTGGTCAATAACCCTGCCGTCCTGATCGCGGACGAGCCCACAGGAAACCTTGATCCCAAAACATCTCTGGAGATCATGGAACTGCTGGATGAGATCAACCAACGGGGTACCACCGTCATAGTTGCCACTCATGAAAAAAGCATCGTGGACACCATGAAAAAGCGTGTCATCACGCTGGACAGAGGCGAACTGGTCAGCGATGTACAGAAAGGTCTGTATACAAATGAAAATTAGAACATTGAGGCTTCTTGCCAAAGAAGGCACAGCGAATGTTTATAAAAACAAACTAATGTCCTTTGCCTCCCTTATAACCATCATGACTACCCTTTTTGTGCTTGGGCTGGTTCTTTTGGTCATCGTTAACGTCATTTCCAATCTGGAAGCCAAGAAACAGGATTTGCAGGTTAAATTCTATCTGAGGGTAGATGCATCGAGGTTGGAGCAGGAAGAGGTGGCCATGTTTATTGAAAACAGCAGGGCATCAGGCGTGGTCTCCGAATACCAGTATGAATCCAGGGAGCAGGCGTATGAAAACGCCAAAAAGGATCTGAAACATGAATCCCTTATGGAAGGGCTTACTCCCGATAATTTTGCAGAAGGATACTTTGTCAGCCTCACCGACCCCAATGACAGTGACCAGTTCATTGCAAAGCTGAAGCTTTTAAGTGGTATAGACAATCAATGGATAACCTATCCAAAGGATGAACTGGAGAGAATTACCGGGGTTGTGCGGGTTTTTAATTACGCGGCAATTTTTGTCCTTGCGGTTCTGATGATTATATCGGTTCTTCTGATCTCCAATACCATCCGTCTTACGGTTTTTGCCAGAAGAAAGGAAATAGAGATCATGAAGTATGTTGGAGCCAACGACTGGTTTATTCGATTCCCTTTCATCATTGAGGGGATGATAATAGGGTTGTTGGGAGCACTTCTTTCCCACCTTCTCACATCCCAGACCTATGGCTGGATTAAGGATGGATTGAATAACCTGTTCAACAGCATCAGGATCTCTGATCTCCAGCTGATAGAATTTGATCAGTTTGCCATCCGTATTTTGGTGGTATATATAATATTTGGAACAACTATTGGCATTATTGGAAGTTTAATGTCGGTGAAGAAGCACCTGAATGTATGAAGTTCCGGTATAGCTTGCCCAGATACCTTTT
>LFSK01000200.1 GCA_001512555.1 Clostridiaceae bacterium DTU059
TACAGAAAGCAGGTTGACTCATTATGAAACTCTTAAAATTCATACCGAGATTTTTCAAGAGTAGAAGAACTGGTTCTTCAAACTGGGTTTACAGCATCAGGACCAGACTCGTAGCAACAGTCATGATCATGATCATTCCTATATTCTTCCTGGGACTGTTTTCGTATATCAGCGCATTTAAATCCATCAGGCAGACGGCGGAAAACTCTATCGTCGAGACCATTGACCAGGCCAGCAAATACTTTCAGCTTTCCCTCTCGGGTATTGCTGCCGACTCCAATCAGATTGTTTTGAGTGACGATTTCATTAAACATGTCACCTCATCAGAAGACGATATTGTTACCCAGATGAATTTGGATACTCTTGTAAAAGATATCAAGCGGGAGAACACGTTTATTGATGATATTGTCATTCTCCTTGAGGGTAAAAAACCGATATCTGCCTCCGACAGGAAAGTGGACAGGAATGCATTGGCAAACATTAAGGACGGACATCTGCTGAGCATGGCCGTAGAGAAGAATGGTGTTCCGTTCTGGATTGGATCCCTTTATGATTTGGAAGATCAGATATCGGACATTTCATCCTATGCCATGTCTATGGTAAGGCTTGTTAAGGACCCTTTCACCTCTAAGGCAAAGGGTATCATAGCCATCACCGTGAGGCCCAATCTCGTTTCTAATGCTTTAATGGATATTCATCTGGGGAACGGAAGCGAGCTGCATCTAATCAGTCCTGATGGAACCGATATTGCTTACCGTATGCTAGAAGGGGAGAACCAGGATCTGGACACATCGGTTCCAGAGAACCAGGTGATCAACACCGATCTGTATTCTGACATTGTTTCCGGCGAAGATGGAAGAGGATCCAGCACAATGAAATACAAGGAGGAGGAACACCTGGCTCTGTACAGTAAAATTGGGGAAACAGGATATGTTCTGGTGGGGCTGACCCCAACCTCCAATTTCTCAGCTATGGCCTCCAGTATCCGAAACGTTACGGTTCTTACCAGTATCCTGGTGGCGGTTTTTGCCATTATTATAGGGTTGTTCATGGCTATTAGCATAGGCAGAGCCATGAAGAATATCGTAGAGGTGTCGAACAAGGCAGCCGAAGGGGATTTGACCGTCAGTTACGCTGGGGGCAAAAGGGACGAGTTTGGTATTCTGGCAAGAGCATTTAATCGTATGATGGATAATATGAGGAGTATGATAGGAAACACCTCTGAATCGGCTATGAATGTTAATGAATCAGCCAGAACCATAGCAGCCACATCAAGAGAGGCTGCCATAGTAGCCCGTGAGGTTGCCAAAGCCGTTGAGGAAATCGCCACAGGGGCTGCAGATCAAGCCAGTGAAGCAGAGCAAAGCAATAAGAAAATGAGCGATTTGGGTGAAAAAATAAATGCCGTCTCAGGATATGCCAGTGAAATAGGCAATTTCACCACTGAAACCGCAACTCTTACAAAACTTGGTCTGGCCACGGTGGAAAACCTTGAAGGAACCTCAAAGGAAACCACTGAAATCACACAGGGTATCATTTCAGACATTCAAGTCCTGGATGAAAACTCAAAGTCCATTGGTAATATTATTGAGGTTATAGACCAGATTGCTGATCAAACCAATCTGCTTGCCTTAAATGCAGCCATAGAAGCTGCCAGGGCGGGAGATGCGGGCAGAGGGTTCGCGGTTGTTGCCGATGAGATCAGAAAGCTGGCTGAGCAGTCGGTAACGGCCACAGCCGAGATTGCAAGGATTATTGAGAATAATCGGGACCAAACCGCTCAAGTTGCAAAACGTGCCCTCTCAGCCAATGACATTATTGAAACCCAGAATAAAGCAGTTGCAGATACATCGGAGACATTCAACAGAATATCTTCTTCCATGGAACAACTTGCCGACAAGGTTGAAAATATCCTGAGCGGTATAAAAGATATGGAAAGCTACAAGGCCGAGGCGCTGCTTGCCATCCAGAATATATCCTCGGTATCACAACAAATTGCTGCGTCCACCCAGGAAGTGACCGCATCATCTGAGGAACAGCTCGCAGGAATAGAGCAGTTGTCCAAATATGCGGAGCAGCTTGAAGGTATCGCCAGGGTACTCAGCGATTCCATAAGCAGGTTCAAGGTGGAATAGGAAGTGTGTACATAAAACATCCGCGATCGAAATATACGCTGCTGCTTGCAGAAAACAGGGCTGTGATAGATAATCACAGCCCTGCTTCTGTTAACGAACAGCGGCGGATCTTCTTTTCGGTGTGGTTTATGGCTTAAAACTTGAAATAACGTTTGGCATTGTAATAGGCGATATCCTGCACCATTTTTCCCAGCAGGGCCATATCATCGGGAGCCTCGCCGTTTACTACCCAGGTTCCCAGCATATTGCAAAGGATTCTTCTGAAATACTCGTGTCTGGCATAGGAGAGGAAGCTTCTTGAATCGGTGAGCATTCCTACAAACCGGCTTAGCAATCCCATATTGGCCAGTGCGGTCATCTGGCGGATCATGCCATCCTTCTGATCGTTAAACCACCAGCCGGAGCCAAACTGGATCTTACCGGGTATGCCATCGCCCTGGAAGCATCCTGCCAGCGTTGCTATCATTTCATTATCCCGCGGGTTGATGACGTAAAGAATGGTCCTGGGAAGAACACCGTTTCTGTCAAGGGTATCCATGTACTGAGCCAATGGTTGGGAATAATTATAGTCCGACATCATGTCAAACCCTGTGTTGGGGCCAAGTCTTTCAAACATTCGTGTGTTGTTGTCACGCTGTGTACCGATATGAAGTTGCATAACCCATCCCAATCGGGCATACTGTCTGCCTAAGAAAAGCATCATCCTTGTCTTGAACAGGGCTATTTCATGATCGGTCAGCTTATGGCCATCCAAAGCCCTCTTAAAGACGATCTCGGTTTCCTTTTCAGTTCCTGGCACGAACACAGGAGGTTCCAGGGCATGATCCGACAGGCGGCACTGGTTCTCATGGAACCAGGCTATTCTGCTTTCCAGGGCAGCTAAATAGTCGGAAAATGAGCCTATGGTTATCCCTGAAACCGATGAAAGCAGTTCTACATAATCCCGGAAATCCTGTTTTTCTATGTTCACAGCCCTGTCGGGTCTGAATGTGGGCAGCACCTTACAATCAAAGGATTCATCTTTCCTGATCTGTCTGTGGTATGCCAATGTATCCGCCGGGTCGTCGGTGGTACAGATAACTTCAACATTGGATCTTTTTATGATGCCCCGGGCTGAGAAATCGGGCTGGATGAGCCTTAGGTTACAATGCTCCCATATCTCTTCAGCGGTATCAGGTCCCAGAAGCAGATCAATATCGAAATAACGCTTAAGTTCCAATTGGGTCCAGTGGTAGAGGGGATTACCAATAAGATATGGCATGGTTACTGCCCATTTGAGGAATTTTTCCTTGTCGGATGCATTTCCGGTAATGGCATCTTCATCAATACCATTTGTTCTCATGGCTCGCCACTTGTAATGATCCCCGCCAAGCCATACCTCGGCGATATTTCTGTATCTTTTATCCTGGGCGATTTCCTCCGGATCCAGGTGGCAATGGTAATCGATGATGGGCATATCTTTTGCATATTCATGGTATAGAATCCTGGCAGGTTTGTTTTGCAGAAGAAAATCATCGTGGATAAAATGGCTCATGCCACCACTCCTCACATAAAATAAATGAAATGCAAGCCCATATCACACACCTAAAAAAGGCGGCAGCCACTGTAAAACGGGCAATCATACACCAGGAAGTCTGTCCAGAAGCTTGCTCACTGCTCCTGTACCGGCGACCATTTCGGCGAAATAGTGCTTAACCTTTTCAGCCAGACCGGCGTCATAGAGACTGACACCGAAGAGTCTGACATCGCTCAGTATGGGACGCAGCTGATCCTCAAAAGGCCCTGGTGATCCCAAGGTGATACCATCCAGATGCTTTCTCAGATAATCCAGCAAAGGATCCGGGCTCGGCTCAAACGGCGTGCCATTGTCGTCCATTCCCAATAGATACCTGCACCAGGCTGCAAAGACCAGGGGAATGAAAGTTAAATCCGAAACCCTCATATCAGGACGTTTCATATAAGCCTTGATGGTTTCCCCAAATCGTATGGGAAGCTTCTGGGAGGTATCGGTAGCGATACGCTGAGGTGTATCGGGTACGTATTTATTGGGAAGTCGCACATCTATAACCTCATTCAAAAAGTCTGCCGGGTTTATGATGCCCGGATCCACCACCACAGGCAGTCCTTCGTCATGACCTATCCGTTCCGCGAGCTTTTTCAGTCTGTGATCCTCCATCTCTTCCGAGATAGAGGTATAGCCCAAAAGACATCCGAATATGGCCAATGCGGTATGCAGCGGATTCAGGCAGGTGCAGACCTTCATCTTTTCCACCCGGTTAACCGTTTCCCTGTCGGTGAAGATGACACCGGCTTTTTCCAGTGGAGGCCGTCCGTTTGGGAAGGCATCCTCTATTACGAGATATTGAAGTTCTTCCGCGTTCACGAAGGGTGCTGCATAGGTTCTCTTATCGGTACAGACAATCTCGGTACTCTGGAATCCTTCCTGTTCAAGCATGCTTTTGATATTCCCATCCGGCCTGGGTGTTATTTTGTCGATCATGCTCCAGGGGAAGGACACCTTTTTTGCATCATCCACATATTCCGGGAAACCCGGGTCGACTAAACCATGATCTGCCCATTGAGCAGCAAAGGTTCTTACAGCATGATGGAGCTTTTCACCATTGTGGGAGCAATTATCCATGCTTACCCAAGCCAGTGGCAGCCCTCCCGCCTTATACCTCTCATAGAAAAGGGCTGAGACCTTTCCCATGAAACTTAGGGGAAGCTCCGGCCCTTTGAGGAAGTCATCCATTACCACGGAATAATACCGGCCTTTTGCATCGGATATGCCATATCCTTTTTCGGTTATGGTGAAGCTGGCCATTTGGAGGGATAGTTCTCTGAAAATTTCCTTGAGTCTCTGCCAATCGGAAGAAGCCTGGGGGTCTGCAATCAGGGATTCCATAATGCTGGCGATAACCCTCTTTTCGATCTGACCGTCGGGCTTCAGCACCACAAGCAGAGAAAGATCATCGTAAGGCTTATACAGCCTTTGGATGATCTCATAATCGTACCCCTCACAAACGATGATGCCTTTTTGGCTTTGGCCTGCGTCCAGCAACTGCTGCTGCAGTGCTGCAGGGAAAGCTCTGAAAATATTGCCTGCTCCGAAGTGAACCCATATGGGCTCTTTTAATGTGGCCTGCCTTACCAGATCACGATCGAAGGCAGGCAGTCCATAACCGGAACCCTGCCAGCTTTCCCTGTTTGCAAGACCGGTATCACTTAACCTCAAGATGCTCATCTCCGTTTACATCATGCTCAGGAAATCATTCATCAGGAAATTGTTTTCAGTTTGAAGCTTGAAATACTCGGGGTATTTCTTCATCAATTCTTTTTCCTCTACGATAATCCTGGAGGAATGATCTTTGAAAGCAGCAATGGCCTCTTCCACATTGGCTTTTACAACCCAGTCCAGTATTTTCTCGTGCTGGTCGATGACCTTATCGATAATAGGTCTCTCCCACAGCGAGATCAATCTGATGCGCCTGTAATGACCCGACATGCTTTGTATGATCTCCCAGCAGGTCTCTTTTTGGGTGGCGGTAAAAAAGACTCTATGGAACTCGTCGTCATATTCCTGAAGGGCGAGTAGATCATTATTCGCAGCGCATTCCTTCTGTATTTCCAAAATACTCCTCATACGGGCGATATCGGTTTCCTTCTGTATTCCGATAAAAATCTCAATGGCTCTGAGTTCAAGACTCTCTCTCAGGAATCTTTCCTCCTCCACCCGCTTAAGGTCTATCTTGGAAACGCTGGTTCCCTTTTGGGGGATAACATCTACCAATCCCTCTTTGGCCAGTTTAATCAATGCGTCTCTTACAGGGGTTCTGCTCACATTAAGCTTCTCGGAAATGGTTTTAATATTCAACGGTTCACCAGGTTTCAGATTGAGGGTGATAATATTTTTACGGAGGCTGTAGTAGACGCCCTCCCCTATACTAAAAGATGTGTGTTTTGGCAGCAGGGTACTCTCAGAAATCATTGCAAATCTCCTCAGTAAATAAAATCGATCGAATGTTCACTGATATAGTAACATTCCAGTTAAAATTATACTATAAAAACCCTGATTTTTACCAATCCTATGTTAAGTATTAATGTATCAACCTACCAACCCGGATAAATCTACATATTTTTCTGTTTATCAATCTTAGAGATGGCTTCCCAAAGACCGTTCAGGTATGCAGCACCCAAAGCCCTGTCAAAAAGGCCATATCCAGGCATTGCCTTTTCTCCCCATATGGTTCTGCCATGATCAGGACGGAAGGGTCCATCAAAACCAATATCATAGAAAGCCTTCATGATTCCAAAAATGTCCAGGGAGCCGTCCGCCGACAGATGGGCGGATTCTTCAAATTTGCGGAGCCCGGTATATTTGAGATTTCTTACATGGGCAAAATGAATCTTTTCCTTTAGGGATCTGATGATATGGGGAAGATTGTTCTCAGGATCGGACCCAAGGGAGCCGGTGCAAAGGGTGATGCCGTTGCACGGGCTGTCGACAGCTTCAAACAGGCGGGCCAGATTCTCATGATTGGTTACAATTCTGGGAAGTCCAAATACGGACCATGTCGGGTCGTCGGGATGGACAGCCATCTTAATGCCGTATTTTTCGCAGGTGGGCATGACGGCTTTAAGGAAGTAAACCATGTTCTCAAAGAGCTTCTCATTATCCACATCCTTATAGTTTTCGAACAATTCCCGGGTATGAGCCAGCCGTTCGGGTTCCCAACCGGGGAGTCTGAACCCGTTTGACCCCGAATCCATTGCATTGAAGATCCGCATAGGGTCAATCCTGTCTATAACCTCCTGATCATAGGCTAATGCAGTTGCTCCATCTTCCCGGGGCTTGGCCAGATCGGATCGTACCCAGTCAAACACCGGCATAAAATTATAGCATACAAGCCGTATATTACATGTTCCGAGCCTTTCAAGAGTTTTAATATAGTTTTCTATGCACAGGTCTCTTTCTGGAAGAGCGGCCTTGATGGCATCAGGGACGTTCACGCTTTCAACACCTAATATTTCAAGTCCGAAGCCTTCGACTTCCGCCTTAATGGATCTGATGCGCTCCAATGGCCAGGCATCTTCTGCAGGAATGTCGTAAAGTGTCGTAATAACACCAGTAACTCCCGGAATCTGCCTGATCTGTTCCAGTGTGATGTTGTCAAAACCAGTGCCAAACCATCTTAGTGCAAGCTTCATATAATTTTCTCCATTCCCGTAGGAGCCAGATAACTGCTGCAATGTGTGATTCGGAGTTTTCCGGGGTTATCCAGCGCCTTTCTTTGCATATTAACATACTAATATATCAGAAGCAATGGTTTTTGAGATGATTAGTTATAAAAAGTTTCAGCCTTATCCCAAAAATGAATATTGAAATCATATGAAGAAATACTAGATTATTGTACCACATAATCCAATTCATAAAGGAGATCTGTGATATGCCAAAGTTAGCAACAATGGACGGTAATCAGGCTGCAGCCTATGCCTCATATGCCTTTACAGAGGTGGCGGCCATTTTTCCCATCACACCTTCATCCCCCATGGCGGAATCCGTCGATGAATGGTCGGCTCATGGGAAGAAGAATCTGTTCGGACAACCGGTAAAAGTGGTGGAAATGCAGTCGGAAGCCGGTGCTGCCGGCGCCCTGCACGGCTCACTTGCCGCCGGTGCTCTCACAACTACCTATACGGCTTCCCAAGGGCTCCTTCTGATGATACCCAATATCTACAAGATGGTCGGAGAGCTTCTGCCCGGGGTATTGCATGTTTCAGCCAGAGCAATAGCCACTCACGCTCTTTCAATTTTCGGTGATCATCAGGATGTGATGGCTTGCCGCCAGACCGGTGCCCCCATGCTGGTTTCCTCCAATGTTCAGGAAGTAATGGATTTGGCCTGCGTGGCACACCTTTCAGCCATTCAATCCAGGCTGCCCTTTATTCACTTTTTCGACGGATTCAGAACATCCCATGAATACCAGAAGATCAGTGTCATCGACTATGAGGATCTGGAGAGAATCCTGGACTATGATGCCATAAAAGCCTTCAGGGATAATGCGCTGAATCCGGAGCACCCCAAGATCAGGGGAACAGCCCAGAACCCGGACATCTATTTCCAGGGTCGGGAGGTTCAAAACCCGTTTTTTGACCGGGTTCCAACCATAGTGGACAAGGTTATGCAGGATATTCACAGCATCACCGGACGGCTGTACAGACCCTTTGACTATTACGGAGCGAGGGATACCGAATATGTGATTGTGGCAATGGGGTCGGTATGCGACACCATAGAGGAGACTGTGGATTACCTGATGAGCAGGGGCGAGAAGGTGGGCGTTATAAAGGTTCGCCTTTACCGGCCCTTCTCCGCCAAACATTTCTTTGATGTTTTGCCCAGATCGGTCAGACGCATCGCCGTCCTGGACAGGACAAAGGAGCCCGGGGCAACCGGCGAGCCTCTCTATCTCGATGTTGTGAAGCTATTCTATGATATGGGTCAAAAGCCCCTCATCATAGGTGGCAGATACGGACTGGGGTCAAAGGATACAAGACCCTCCCAGATAGTGGCGGTCTTCCGAAACCTGATGCAGAAGATACCCAGGGATCATTTTACCATCGGTATCGTGGACGATGTGACAGGAAGTTCTCTGCCTGAGGGGGAGATCATCGATACCTCACCTGAGGGTACGGTAAGCTGCAAGTTCTTCGGTCTGGGTTCGGACGGAACAGTGGGGGCCAATAAGAGCGCAATCAAGATCATAGGAGACAACACCGATTTATATGCTCAGGCATATTTCTCCTATGACAGCAAAAAATCCGGAGGAACCACAGTTTCCCATCTGAGGTTCGGGCCAAAACCGCTGAAATCGCCCTATCTGGTCTACAAGGCTGATTATATAGCCTGCCATAACAAATCCTTTATTTACAATTATGATATTCTAAAAGGTCTTAAACCCAATGGCACCTTTGTCCTGAACTGTCCATGGCAGGAAGATCAGCTGGACCGGGAGCTTCCGGCGGCATTGAAGCGGTTCATAGCCAGAGAAAAGATAAGGTTTTATATAATTGATGCCATCAGCATTGCAGGCGAGATTGGTCTTGGGAACAGGATCAATATGATCATGCAGGCGGCCTTCTTCAAGCTGGCCAATATCATACCCGTGGAGGATGCGGTAAGGTACCTTAAGGATATGATTGAAAAGATGTACGGGAAAAAGGGCCAGAAGGTTGTGGATATGAATAAAAAAGCGGTAGATATGGGAATCCAGCAACTGGTAGAGGTCAGGGTGCCCGAGTCCTGGAAGGATGCGGAGGATGAAAAACTTGTTGTGAAAGATGAGCCTGAGTTCATCAAACGGGTTCAGAAGGTGATGGCCAGAATGGAGGGCGATGAGTTGCCCGTCAGTGCCTTCAAGGGCATGGAGGACGGCTCATGGCCGCCGGGAACCACTGCATATGAGAAGCGGGGAATTGCCGTTATGATACCCCAATGGCAGATTGATAAATGCATTCAGTGTAACCAATGTTCCTATGTATGCCCCCATGCCACCATCCGTCCATTCCTGTTGGATGAGCAGGAAAAAGCCAGGGCGCCTGAAAGCTTCGAGACAAAACAGGCCACCGGAAAAGGGCTTGAGAACTATCAATATCGTATTCAGGTGGCTCCGCTTGACTGTACGGGCTGTTCCAACTGTGCCAATGTCTGTCCCGCCAAGGGAAAGGCGCTGATCATGCAGCCTGCAGAACAGGAAATCCTTGCCCAGTCGGAAAACTGGGAATTTGCCATGACCGTTAAGGCCAAGGATAAGGTGATGAACACCAAGACCGTGAAAGGCAGCCAGTTTTTACGGCCGCTTCTGGAGTTTAACGGGGCATGCCCCGGTTGCGGTGAGACTCCCTATATTCGCCTTCTGACACAGCTTTTCGGCGACAGGATGATGATAGCCAATGCCACCGGATGTTCGTCCATCTGGGGAGCGAGTGCGCCTTCCATAGCCTATACCACTGATGAGGCCGGCAGGGGTCCAGCCTGGGCCAACTCATTGTTTGAGGACAATGCCGAGTATGGCTATGGTATGTATCTGGGCGTAAGGCAGATCCGTGAAAAACTGGCCGACCTGATGAATGAAGCTCTCCAAACCGATCTGCCAGAGGAGATCAAAAACGCTTTCAGGAAATGGATTGATGTAAAGGAAGATGGAGAGGCTTCAAAAGCTGCATCACAGGCTGTTTTGGACGCAATAAAGGATAAATGGAAAAAGAATCCGACACTAAAGGAGATCATGGACAAGAAGGACTTCCTTGTAAAAAGATCCTTCTGGATCATAGGGGGAGATGGATGGGCTTATGATATAGGATATGGCGGTGTAGACCATGTCCTTGCCATGGGCGATGACGTCAATCTGTTTGTGATGGATACCGAAATATACTCAAACACCGGCGGACAGGCCTCCAAGGCAACTCCTGCCTCAGCGGTTGCCAAATTTGCCGCGGCCGGCAAAAAAACGCGTAAAAAGGATCTGGGAATGATGGCCATGAGCTATGGATATGTCTATGTCGCTCAGATTTCCATGGGTGCAGATATGAACCAGACCATCCGTGCTATTACCGAGGCCGAAAGCTACCCTGGTCCATCGCTGATAATTGCCTATTCACCCTGTGTCAGCCATGGAATCAGGAAGGGAATGGGCAACAGCATCCAGGAGGAAAAGCTGGCGGTAGATTCCGGGTACTGGCATCTTTACAGATACAACCCTGCCCTCAGGGAACAGGGCAAGAACCCCTTCCAGCTTGATTCCAAGGAACCTAAAATCCCCTATCAGGACTTCCTGCGTGGTGAGGTGCGGTATGAGTCGCTTGTCAACGTCTTTCCGGATGTGGCTCCCCAAATGTTCGAGATATCCGAAAAGCATGCGAGGGAACGCTATGAAACTTACAAGCGCCTTGCCAGTGTGACGGTGATGGAGCCGGAACAGCAGACCGAATAAAAATAACCGGGCTGTCTCAAATGAACAGTGAGGCAGCCCGGTTACCATCACATGAAACGACAAAGGGTATAGTTATTTCTGGTTGGCATCCACATAATCCTTGGCGTTCCTGACATTTAAATCATCAGGCTCCGTAACGCCCGATGCCCGCCAGGTTTTCTCAATATTTGCCCATGCGGCGGTATCATGCTTCTCTATAGGCATGGCCATATTCTTTTCTTTATATTTATTCTTTGTCATCTGTCAGTACCTCCTAACAAGCCCTGTTACTCCCGTATTTCTTCTGTTTCCGGCTCATCATCCCTGGTACTAAACATACGGCTTCCAAAGATGAGGCTTAGTACACCAAGGACAAGGAATACATAGAACAGAATCTTGGCAACTCCAAAAGTCAGGTTGGCAATGAGTCCAAATCCGAATAAGGCCGATATGATGGCCAATACAAAAAAGGCTACCACCCATTTAAACAAAACCATTACCTCCTTTCAGCCTGAGTCTTGTTGTCATAGCCGGCGAAATCTGCCAATAGATCGCCTTATTCTTAGCTTATCCTTTTAAATCGCCAATTATTTTGTATGATTTGGGTTGGCCTTAAAAAAAAGATCCTGGCCAAAAAATTCCAGGATCAAAAACAGAATTGGGGGAATCAGGCAAGGCCCAGAAGCCGAGCGCCGTTGGCCACAATAAAACACACCAGAATCCCGGTGACCGTGGGAACCAGGAAGGAGACCAGGGTCCATTTCCAGCTTTGGGTTTCCTTTCTTATGGTCAGGCAGGTGGTGCTGCAGGGCCAGTGCATCAGAGAAAAAAGCATGACACACATGGCTGTGAGCCAGGTCCAGCCATTGGCTACCAGCAGCTGATGCAATTGGCTTAAGCTATCAAACTCCATCATGCTTCCAGTGGCCATATAACTCATGATAATGAGGGGTATGACTATCTCATTGGCCGGGAATCCAAGGATGAAGGCCATGAGGATGTATCCATCCATTCCAATAAGTCTTGCAAAGGGATCCAGAAAACCGGCGCAGTGAGAAAGAAGGCTCAGTCCTCCCACATGAATATTGGCCATCCCCCAGATGATCAGGCCTGCAGGGGCTGCCACGACAACTGCTCTTCCCAGCACAAACAGGGTTCTGTCCAGAAGGGATCTGACTATGATCCTGCCCACCTGTGGCTTCCTGTAAGGGGGAAGTTCAAGTGTGAAGGAGGAGGGAAGCCCCTTCAGTATTGTTTTGGAGAGTATTCTGGATATCAAAAGTGTGGTCACTACACCTAAAACAATCACTCCTGTAAGGATCAGGGTGGAGATGATGGTCTGGGAAGGCCCTGTCAGCATACCCGCAAAGAACATGGTGATGATGGCTATTAAGGTGGGGAACCTCCCGTTGCAGGGGACAAAATTGTTGGTAATGATTGCGATAAGCCTTTCCCTGGGGGAATCAATTATTCTGCAGCCCACCACTCCTGCCGCATTGCAGCCGAAACCCATGCACATGGTGAGGGCCTGCTTTCCGTGGGCACAGGCTTTTTTGAAAAAATTGTCCAGGTTGAAGGCAACCCTGGGAAGATACCCCAAATCCTCAAGGAGTGTGAACAGCGGAAAGAATATTGCCATTGGAGGAAGCATCACTGATACCACCCAGGCAAGAGTCCTGTACATGCCGGTGACCAGGAGCCCGTGCAGCCAGGCAGGGGCTTCAATGGACACAAACAGGGCTGTGAGCTGATCCTCCACCCAGAACAGGCCATCTGCCAGAAGGGAGGAAGGGTAATTGGCTCCAGTGATGGTTATCCAGAAGATAACCCCTAAAAGCGCGATCATGATGGGAATGCCATAGATCCGGGAAGTGAGTATACCATCAATTTTATGGTCTCTCTTATTGTAATCGGGCTTCTCAAAGGTAACCACCCCGCGGCAGATTTCCTCAGCTTTTCGAACAATGCCGGAAACGATGATATCTCTGAAAAGTTCCGAGCTAATCCCGGCATCCTGAAGAATTTCCCTTGCCTTCTGGTAACTCACGCTGACTTTTTCCTGGGCAAGGAGGTCGTGGCCCAGATAGCTGTTGATTGATTCAATCAGGTTTTTCTCACCCTCAAGAAGTTTTAAAGCCACCCATCTGGCATTCATCCTGTTCTTGAGAACACTGTTCAGGGCAGGCTCCAAGAGGCTTGTAGCAGTCTCAACGGCTTCATGATATTGTATTCTCAGCGGGGTACAGCCGGCTTTTTCATGAGTTACCGCCCAGACCTCGTCCATGAGTTTATCTAAACCTTTTCCGCTTCTGGCGTTGGTTCCTGCAACCGGTACCCCTAATCGGTGAGACAGTTTTTCAAGATCAATATTGATCTTCTTGCGCCGGGCTTCATCGATGAGATTGACGCAGACCACCACATTGCATGTAACCTCCAATGTCTGCAGAACCAGATTAAGGTTTCGCTCAAGACAGGTGGCATCAGCGACCACGATTACGGCATCCGGATCCCCAAAGCAGATAAAATCGCAGGCCACATCTTCCTCTGCAGAGTTTGCCATCAATGAATAGGTTCCAGGAATGTCCACGAGGATGAAATCCGCTCCCTTATGGGAGAAACTTCCCTGAGCAATTGAAACTGTTTTTCCAGGCCAGTTTCCGGTATGCTGGCGCATACCGGTCAGACTGTTGAAAACTGTGCTTTTTCCCACATTGGGATTACCCGCCAGTGCTATGATTTTTTGGTCGGAAGACGATCGTTCGATATGCAGTATATTGCCAAGAACACTGCTCCCGGTGGATTGATATGTAAGACCCATCTGGTTATGCCTCCCTTATGCCGTTATTACCATGGGCTTCTATACGGCCTCTACCATGATCTTGGATGCTTCTTCAGACCGAAGCGCAATTACTGCTCCCCGGATAAGGTAGGCTACCGGGTCGCCCGACGGGCTTTTTTGCAGCGCTTCCACTTCGGTATCCCAGATGAGGCCGAGATCCAGCATCCTTCTTCTTGAAATGCCGTTTGAAGTAAGTTCCCTTACCCTTGCCTTCTTACCAGTGGGCAGAAAGCTCAGAGGTATGCATTTTCCATGTTTCATAAATAAATCAGCAGTCAGCTTCATAGGATTTTCCTCTTTTTCATCCGGCTTTTTTAGCCGGGGCTAAACTTTTTTCCCTAAACCAACATATGAGATCATGGATATATTTGTTACGAAAAACCAACGGTTGATCCTTGATGGCCGCTACAGGTATTCATCATCCGAAAAAGGTGTATAATGAGATCTATGCGGGGCGATGCGCTCACCCTATGGGAAGCGCAAGACAATGTTCTGCAGGCTTGACCTGAAATTCCTTTCCTTTGGAGGCGGTAGAACCATGAATGATATACAGGCATTCTTTAATGAAATACAAATGCATCTGCTGGAGGATGAAAGGCCTTCCCATTTTTTGGATCAGTCCAGGAAAAGACCTGAGATGCAGGCTTTCCCGTTCCTCTATCTGAGCAGGCTTAAAAATGTAGAGCAATCCCCGGTTCACCATCCCGAGGGAAATGTCTGGATCCACACCCTTCTGGTGGTTGATGAAGCGGCAGCACGACGGGATCGCAGTGAAGATCCCCGGGTGTTCATGTGGGCAGCTTTGCTCCATGATATAGGAAAGGCTGTCACCACCCGGCGTCGAAAGGGGAGGATAACAGCCTATAATCACGATAAAGCAGGTGAAAAGCTGGCCGTTGAATTCTTAAAGGCCTGCGGACAGGAGGAAGGCTTCATACGGGCTGTCTCAGCCATGGTCAGATGGCATATGCAGGTTTTGTTTGTCATCAAAAACCTTCCCTTTGCTGAGATCGAAAAGATGAAAAGCCAGGTATCGATTCGTGAAATAGGCCTTTTGGCCCTGTGTGACCGCCTGGGGCGAACCGTTGACATGGATGTGGCAAAGGAGGAAGAAGAAATCAGGCGGTTTATAGAAAAATGCGAATCTGTACCAACGGAGAGTCAGGATTCCATATGATCGGCATATGATTTATTATGTGCCGGATGAGTTCATGAGAGTTTTTCCTCCCGCTATAAGAAGCCTGAACCGGCTTCTGAAGCGGGATACAAAGGTATTTGCTATGAGTTGAAAAAAGTGCT
>LFSK01000196.1:0-274 GCA_001512555.1 Clostridiaceae bacterium DTU059
AGTGAGGATCTCAAGATAGCGGCTTTTGTTATTCTTGGCGATGTGGAATTAACCTCTGCCTGTGCATCGGAACTGATAAAAAAAATTCCTGAACATGATTTAATGATAACTGCCGAGGCCAAGGGAATCCCGCTGATTCATGAAATGGCACGTCAAATGGGCGTCAATAAATATCTGGTGGCAAGGAAGGCCGAGAAGCTCTATATGCAGGAGCCCATCAATGTGGAAGTACAGTCCATTACCACCGCCAGGAAACAAACCCTCTATATTGATA
>LFSK01000196.1:417-1733 GCA_001512555.1 Clostridiaceae bacterium DTU059
TCATAGCCTTTTATGATATGAAAATTACCTCCGGATTTGAATGGTTCGAACATGAACCATTTCTCTCTAACATTTCAGTCTTTGGGGGGGCAAAGACGTCTGGGTTTATATTGGATATCAACCGGAGAATACATAAACCCTCATCCCATATTATATCTTTTTGGCAAAAGCAATCAAGTGATATTGGTCATATTTATAAGTGCATTTTGCACTGTTTTATGCCGTTTTCAGCCATTATCTTCATGGCTTGGAACTTTTCAGTGGAATTGAAGCATGAACCATAAATCCATTGCCGTCCTCAAAGCTGTTGAAACTAACAAAGCCTCCCAGTCTCTCTGTTCGTTCTTCCATACCCCTGAGACCATTGCCTTTTATAATACTTTTGCATCCTTTTCCGTTATCAACGATATAAACGTGCAATAATCTATTTCTTTCCTTTATCGATACGGTTATCTGATCGGCTTTTCCATGTTTAATAGCATTGGTGGTTGCTTCCTGGCATATTCTGTATATGGTCTTTTCCTGTTCATCGCTGAGCTCTCCAGCCCATTTTGAACGGATCACTTCAAGCCTTACACCGATTTCCGACAAACGATCTGCCATTTCATCAAGCTGGGACCACAGGAGAGACTGATCTTCCCCTGACTCGGTATGGGCTGCAATTTCATCGATACCCCTGTCTATATCGCTTACAACCTGCCTGAGCCTCATTAAGGCCTTTTCAGGCTGCTTATCCAAAATCAGCCGGTTACTTTCCAATGTATGAAGAGCAAGGTTGAGGGAGTGCCCCATGACATCATGAATCTCTTTTGCAAGGCTGTTTCTTTCCTCAATGGTGGCCAATTGGCTTATTTGATCCTGGAGCATTTCTATGCTGTTATTCATCATCACAAGCATTTCGTTCTTTTCCTTCAGGTTTTTAATGGCAGCCTTCAACTCTGTATCATCATGTATAAGGCATATGAGGCTTGGTCTGCGTTGCAGCAATGTATTGGCAGGACGCATTGAAATAGTGTATACTCCATAGTTATGCGCCACTTCCAACACCCTTTCCTCCTGCCAGGGTTCCCTGAAATTCTGTGCCTCCATGTAGCAGGCATCATAAATGGCATCAAATGTGTCCTGACTCAGCCTGGTACATTCCGGATTCATATAAGCCTTGTTTCCCTTGTTGTCCATGATAAATACGGGCTCACTATAAAGCTCCAGGCTCCTTTTTACCCCCAGTGACATGGTGATGAGCATTCCCAGCTTGGCCGATCCAAAAAACAACAGACTGAAAAGTGCTAATGCCATTATTGGTCCGATGACGGCCA
>LFSK01000196.1:1805-2017 GCA_001512555.1 Clostridiaceae bacterium DTU059
GTCACCGCAAGTACGATGCATCCGGAAATTCGAAGCAAGTACTCAAACCCGGAATTTAACATGTATAGTAGACCGGGTTTCAGAATGCCAGAAACCTGTTCAAGGAAAAGGGTTTTTTCCGAGAGGAAGCCCACAACCAGGCAGATGACCGGAAGCAGGTACAAGGACATCAGAAGAAAACGGTTCAATCTCTTCTTTCTCAGAAGAACCAG
>LFSK01000196.1:2067-5068 GCA_001512555.1 Clostridiaceae bacterium DTU059
AAGGTGAAAAAATCAAGCGCCAGTGAAATGATCGTAAAAACGTGAACAATTATGAAGTATCTCACCAATGCAGTCTTGATGGAGGAATGGTATATGTAGGCCAGATAGGCCGATAAAGTCGCTATACTGACAATATTGACCAGAATGCTTAATGTCGTAATGCCACCCCCCTTTTGTTCTTACTGTGATGGCGATCCAGACTAATCCAGGTTCAGATAATATTATGCTTTAGCGCAAACATGACCAGTTGCGCCCTGTTTCCCGTTCCGGTAATCTCCAGAAGCCGTGTAACCTTGTTCTTTACCGTCCCATTGGCATATCCAAAGATTTCAGCAATATCGCTGTTGTTCTTTCCTTCGCTGATGCATTTAATAATCTCAATATCTTCTTGCTTGAGGGCATCCAGTATTTGATTGCGCTTTCTTTCGGCTCCGCCCCTCTTACAGGCTGATTCCAGAAGACCCTTGATCTCACCGCTCATGACGTCATAACCCCAATGGACACACTGAATCAACACTTTCAGGCGATCCGGAGGGGTATCCTTCATCAAATAGGCATCCGCACCGTTCATAAAGGCCTTGAGAATGTAATCTATCTCCTCCAGGGAGGTTAGGATAATAACCTTGATGTTCGGATCAAAACCCTTTATCCTCGGAATGGAATCAATCCCATCCAGCACCGGCATTTTTATATCCATTAAAACAACATCCGGTCTTGTCTCTTTGCACATTTCACAGGCCTTAAGGCCATCATGAGCTACCCCAACAACTTCAAAACCTTCGAAGCTTTCCAGGACAATTTTCAGGCTGTCGGTTAAAAGAGTGTGATCATCTGTTATCAATACACGTATCATAACCCAGGCCTCCTGTTCTGTGTGCTTTATTCCATATCCCCAGGATTTTCACCTACCACAGGTTCAAGGTTCAGTTTCTTTATAGTAGCCCGTATTTCCTCAATAACGCTCCGAGTAAATTCCAGCAGCTGATCGTTCATCTTTCTGATCTTCTCATGAAAATCAGGTCCGGGAGTCATCTCGGATTCAAGTTGGGCTACATCCCGGCGAACCCTGCTGATATAGGCATTAGCAGTAGAATTTACCTTGTCAAGAATTCTGGCTCTTTCCTTTTCCATGGCAAGTTGCCCTATGGTCTTTGCAACCTGCTTCCTCCTTTCGAAGGCCAGCTCCAGTTGTCTGTTCTTCCGGGATAATTCCAATTGAAGATCAACCATTTTAGATACATCCCGCAGAGTGATGAGCCTGCCAAATACCTTCCCCCCTATCTGAAGGGTTGAAACCTTGTATTGGAGATGAACAGGGCTTTCATCCTCTATAGTGATCCGTCCTTCTGGAAGGGTCTGGGTGTCATTTAATGCGCCTGCCTCCATGAGTTTAGCCTGTATATCCGTAAGTCTGGCGGATAATTTGACGGTTTTAAGTCCATCATGGATATGAGCAATACGCCCTTTTCTGTCGTGGATAATCACTGCCTCAGAAAACCCCTCAAGCACATTGGTGTGGGATAAGTATTTGGTATCGCTGCTGGTAAAAGGCATGGCTTTTAGGTTAGCTGCTATGGCTCCTAAGAGAATAATCAGATGTAAGTTGTCAAAAACCCTATTCCGCGTTGATAAGTAGAACACTGACAATGCAGCAATACTCAGCAGCAGTAACGCAACAAAGACCGAATTTGCAACCGATTTTCGTCCAAGAGGTTTATAGTATAACATGATCCCCACCGACATCACGATAAAAAGTATCCCCGGCACGATCATATACCAGATGGCATTGCTTTGATATTGCGCCTCAAAAGGTTGGGTGAAGGATATAATGGTGTCCGCCCATCGGCCGCTGAGAAAAAGAAGTAGCACCTGCCCGATGGATAAGAGGTGGACACTTAGGGATATCCTTCTTAACCAGCGCTTTTCTGTATAGAACCCGGTAAAGAGCAGCAGGGATGATTTTATAAGATAAGCGCTGGAAGATTTCATCAGAACAAAGATCCTGAACATGTCCGGTGATGATGTATAAAAAGCAAGCAGGGTGCTGGTTTCATGAACGAACACAAAGATCATCAAATAAAGGAAGGACCGCTTGATCCCCACCGAAGAACCACCGGTCAGCACAAGGGAGCAGGCACAGCCTGACAGGGCTATACATAAGGTTATGAGTATGCTCAATATGAACCTGTCATTTGTGATAAGAAAGCTCATATTTCAAACTCCACCAATTATCGGCAAGTCTTGTCCTTATTTTACTAGTATTATACACTAAGTAACCTCAAGCTACAAAAGCAACCCATGTTATAGTCTGTTGCGGGTTTTCCTGGTCTTGCCTGGCATTGGATATATCCTGAAAATAGGTTGATGCCTGCAAAACAAGTTGAAATCATCCCCCATAACCGATATATTGTAAGCATATCTATCCTGCCTCAAAAGAGGCACGCTCGAAAACAGGCCTCTTTTGGGTTTGTTGGGAGAAGGAATATGGGAAAAGAGATTGAAAGAAAATTTCTTGTGAAGAACCACTCTTACAGGGACGGTGCTTCCTGCAAAACATACCGTCAGGGGTATATTTCCACCCATCCTGCCAGGGTTATCCGGGTCAGAACCGATGGCGAGAAGGGGTACCTGGCTGTGAAAGGCCCTTCCCATGGCGCTGTCCGTTTGGAATACGAGTATGAAATCCCCCTGTCTGACGCTGAGGACATGCTGACAATGATGTGCGAGAAGCCTCTTATCGAAAAACGTCGGTATACTGTCGTCTTCGAAGGCATGACCTGGGAAGTGGATGAGTTCTTCGGTGAGAATCAGAGGCTCTGTATTGCAGAGATAGAGCTCGAACAGGAAGACCAGAGCTTTCCCCTTCCTCCCTGGGTAGACCGGGAGGTGACCCATGATCCCAGATACTACAATGCGAATTTGGTAAAGGCCCCCTATAAAAACTGGAGGCACGAGGAATGATATGTTTCCAGGGATCCCGTAAAACAAGGGCGCATTGCGA
>LFSK01000196.1:5077-9242 GCA_001512555.1 Clostridiaceae bacterium DTU059
CCTCCCCTGTCATTGCGAGGAGTAATGCGACGAAGCAATCTCCAAGATCGCCGCGCTCCACTCTGTTCCGCTCGCGATGACATATTGGTGGATTCACACAGCCTACCTTATTCATTATTTTTCGATTCGAACAGGCACCAAAGCAAAGCCGCCTTAATAATATACTGTTGAGGTGGTGCAAGGTGAACTGCGATTTCATCAAGTCACAGGTGTTGAAGGACACTCTTTATTACAGAAGAATCCCCATGGTCAACATCGATTTGACAATCCCCGCTATTACCGGGAATGATCTTGCCACATCCCGGTTCAACATGTACTACAGACAGCAGGCGAGAGCCAGTTTCAACTATGCAAGAACACAACTTTATCCTCAGGCGGTAAAACAGTATCAATACGCTGTATCCCAGAACTTCCCCTTCCATGGCTACGAACTGGTTCAGACCTTTGATCCCACTTATTGCAAGAAACCCATTATAAGTCTCTATTATGATCTGTATGAATTTACAGGAGGTGCCCACGGAAGCACCACCAGAACCGGAAATACATGGGACATGAGCCGCGGGGTTATTCTCAGGCTCAATGACTTTTTCAAGCCGGGTTACGATTACAGTAAAATCATCCTCAGAACCATTGAAAACGAGGCCAGACGCCGACAGGAAACCGGTCAGGTGCAGTATCTGGATAACCTCACCGAAAACATCGTCAAATACTACGATGACAGGAATTTCTATATCTCAGAGACCGGCATTGTAATATTCTATCCGCTGTATACCATCGCTCCCTACGTTGCCGGGATCCAGACCTTCACCATACCCTGGGTTCTTTTCAGGGATAATCTGATAATTAAGCTGTAGAACAAAAAAAGGGAGGGCTTTCCTCCCTTTTTCATTACTCCTCGCTTGCACTGAGTTTTTCAGCCTGATCGGATGTGATCAGCGCATCCAGGATCTCGTCAATGTCCCCGTTAAGGAATTCGTCAATTCTATACAGTGTATAACCGATACGGTGGTCGGTGACGCGCCTCTGGGGATAGTTGTAAGTCCTTATCCGCTCACTCCGATCCCCCGTACCCACCTGTGCTTTCCTGTTCTCAGCCACTTCGCTGCTTTGTTTCTGTCTTTCTATATCGTTCAGCTTTGCCTTGAGTACCCTCATAGCCTTCTCCCTATTTTTGTGCTGGGAACGCTGATCCTGACAGGTTACGACAATTCCGGTTGGGAGATGTGTGATCCTGATGGCTGAGGATGTCTTGTTGACATGCTGTCCACCGGCTCCCGATGCCCGGTAGGTATCCACTTCAATGTCGTTCGGGTTGATTTCAATCTCATCCAGCTCATCTGCCTCCGGGAGCACAGCGACGGTTACGGTGGAAGTATGTATCCTTCCGCTGGATTCAGTGGCAGGCACCCTTTGAACCCTGTGGACACCGCTTTCAAACTTGAGGCGGCTGTAGGCTCCCTTGCCTTCCACCTCAAAAACAACCTCTTTGAAACCTCCGATTTCAGTGGGATTGGAATCAAGCAGGTTGACCGTCCAGCCCTTGCTTTCGGCATAATGAGTATACATCCTCATGAGCACAGCAGCAAAAAGCGCCGCCTCTTCACCGCCTGCACCTGCTCTGATCTCCACGATGACATCCTTATCGTCATTGGGATCCTTGGGCATGAGCAGAATCTTCAGTTCTCTTTCGGTTCTTTCCATGCCTGAAGAGGCGTCTTCCATCTCCTGCTGAATCATCTCCATGAGTTCCGGATCCGGTTTTTCATCCAGCATGGCTCTGGCATCCTCAAGGGCTTTTTTGAAACCCTTCCATTCTCTGAATTTCTCAACGATGTCCGAGAGCTCCGAATGCTCCTTCATGAGCCTCATGTACAGATTCTGATCGTTTACCACTTCGGGCTCGGTCAACCGCATATTCAGTTCTTCAAACCGGTTTTCTATGCCTTCAAGCTTCTCAAACATGATTTTCACCTCATGTGTCACTCATAAAAAAGTTGAAAAGGGAGTGCCTGTTATTTGTATTATATGGGTCAGCCCCTCCTTGATACAAGCTTCTTTTTAAGGCGTTCAACACTGGTATTGGCTATCAGATCCTTCGGAAAACCAACCTTCCGAATAAGGGTAAGGGCTTCATTAAATTCGCCTATATCGGTATGGATATGGGAGTCGGTGTTCACAATAACCGAGGCATTGTGCTTTACGCAGCCCTCCAGAAGACGGATATAGTTTTCTTCGGCATTGGCTCTAAAGGAAATGGGCCTTAGGGAGGAGTTGTTTATTTCAAGGAGTATATCGTATTCTGCTGCTGCCCGGGTAAGCTCTTCATAATCAACGGGTACCCTGCTGTCGTCCGGGTGCCCTATAACGTTTACATATTTGTTCTTCATGACCTCTAAATAAGCCCTTGTATTCTCCCGGATGGTTGCGGGTTTCAGACAGGGCAAATGAAAACTGGCTATTAAAACATCCATCTTTTCAGCATCCTGGTCAGAAATGTCCAGGGATCCGTCTGCACCGATTATATTGGCTTCCATTCCCTTGAGAATCTCAACCTCATAGAGATAGTCGGGAATGACCCTGAGGTTGTGAAAATAATAAATATTAGCGCTGCCGGGCATGGCAGGTCCATGGTCAGTCATGGCAATAAGCTCCAGACCCTTCATGGAAGCTTCTCTTGCGTATTCATCAAGGGTGCTGTATGCATGTCCGCTTGAAACCGTATGAAAGTGACAATCTGCGACNNNNTACTTAATCAATTATACATAACTCCCCAAACCCATGCAAACTGCCAATTATACAAATATAGCCCCGGTTCTCACAAGAAATCTGGAAAACATATGGGACAGGAAATGCTGACATGCTGGACGCGGACAAAAAACTGGACGTGAAAACAAAAAAGACCGGGATTCCGGCCTTTTTCTTGAAACAAATGCATTCGGCAAATAAACCGAGGGTTGTTTGCCGAATGCTATCCAGAAAAAAAGGAAAGATTACGGTTTACTCTATTTCAATCCTCTTGGCGCCTTTCGCCTTTTCATCCTTAGGAAGTACAATGGTCAGAATGCCATCCTTGTATGAAGCCTTAACGGCGTCATTCTTAATGTTCTGAATGTGAAAGCTGCGCTTGAAGGAACCGGTGGAACGCTCCCTGTAGATATATCCCTCGGATTCCTCATTGACTTCTTTATTGGTGTCCACACCAAGTGTCAGGACATCATCCGAAATTTCAATGGATATATCTTCCTTGCGAACACCCGGCATTTCAGCCTCTAAAATGTACTCATTGTCGTTTTCCTTCACGTCAGCTCTGATGGGAGTCGCAATTGAGGCAACCCTTGAAAAGAATGGATCCCTGAAGAAGTCACTGAAAAACCGATCCAAACCGAAGAAATCATCTTTTCTGGAAACACCGCTGCCTTTCCTGGAAAAAGGAATCAAACTGAACATAATAACACCTCCATTTTTAACTTAGTCTGCTTTGACCTAAAAGTTCTTATCCGTTTCTTTGATTTTGACTTTCTTTGACCTTTGGTTCTATTTTACCTTCTCTTACCTATAATAATCAAATCTGATTTTGACCTTCTTTGACCTTTAGTGTTGCATTATATGCCTCTAATTCCCGTTCTCTCTTGATTTCTTTAATTATCTCCGCTTTTTGCATTTAGTGGAGAATAACATGCTTTCTGCTGGCCCATCTTCTGATATCCTCAGCCTTTATAACCCCTGCCACTACAAAAACAGTTGCAATAATGGCAAAGGAGATGCCCATGGACATAAGCAACTGGAGCTTACCCCCAACACCCCACAGTCCGGGTATCCGCTTTAGCAGCATGGATATAAGTGCACCAGCCAGAGTAGCCGAAAGGGGCTTAAGAACCCATTCTCCAATATCCACCGACATACCGGTTATTCTTGATACCTCCAAAAAATTCAGGACAATGGTGATGAGGCTTCCGGCAATTACCCCTACGATATAGGCGTCCACTCCCCAGAGGGGGAGGCAGAACCAGACCAGGACGATCCGGATAATACTTCCCGTCAACGTATTGATCAGGATGGCGGATTCCCGAGCCAATCCGTTGAGTATGCCCAACATGGTTTGCTGTAGGTACAGGAATACCCCTGTATATGATAACAGGTGCAGTATTCTGCCTACATCCTTTCC
>LFSK01000128.1 GCA_001512555.1 Clostridiaceae bacterium DTU059
ATCTTCATTGTACTTTGACACATAACTGGCCTTACATTTGCATGCCGGGGGCAGGATTTCAACTCCGCTATAGCGGATTGCGGATACAGGGCACCGCTACCTCCCCGTCTAGCACGGTAATGTTCATTATATAGTATTTCAACATTGGCCGCAAGGCTCAATTATTGGGGCTATTGAGCCTGATCCCGCTTTCTTATTTCAGTACGTCGGATCTTGCCGCTGATGGTCTTGGGCAGCTCCTCGACAAACTCAATAATTCGCGGATACTTATAGGGAGCCGTATTCTTCTTGACATAGTCCTGGATCTCTTTTGCCAGGGCATCCGATGGCTCATACCCTCTGGCCAGCACAATGGTTGCCTTAACCACCTGTCCTCTCAGGGGATCAGGAACGCCTGTTACAGCGCACTCCAGAACCGAAGGATGCTCCATGATAACACTTTCCACCTCAAAGGGGCCTATTCTGTAGCCCGAGGATTTGATGATATCATCGGTTCTTCCCACGTAGAAGTAGTAGCCGTCCTCATCCCTCCAGGCGGTATCTCCCGTATGGTAGAGTCCATCCCGGATGGCACGGGCTGTCAGCTCCTCATTGCGATAGTATTCCATCATCAAGCCTGTGGGTTTATCAGGATCAAGCCTCAGAACTATTTCACCAACCTCACCGGGACTGACGCTGTCGCCGGCTTCATCGACCAGATCCACTGAATATGCAGGAGAGGGTCTTCCCATAGATCCGGGCCGGGGTTCCATCCAGGTGGTGGTGGCCAGTACGAGAGTTGTCTCTGTCTGCCCAAACCCTTCCTTCAGCTTGATTCCGGTCTGTTCTTTGAACCTCTTGTATACCTCAGGGTTCAGAGCCTCCCCGGCAGTGGTGCAGTATTGCAGGGATGATAAATCGTACCTGGAAATATCCTCCTTAATCAGAAAACGGTAAATGGTAGGCGGTGCACAAAATGTTGTTACCTTGTATTTGCTCATCTTCTTGAGCATATCATCTGCGTTGAATTTTTCAAAATCAAAGGTAAAAATGGCCGCCTCTGCTATCCATTGTCCATAAAGCTTTCCCCATACCGCTTTCCCCCAGCCTGTTTCAGACACGGTAAAGTGCAGGCCGTTGGGGTCAACATTGTGCCAATAAACTGCGGTGGGTATATGGGCAAGTGCGTAATAGTGGTTATGAGCTACCATCTTGGGCATACCGGTAGTTCCGGATGAGAAATACATCAGCATGATCTCATCGGCTTTGGGTCTGTCGTCTCCCGTGGGCGGCGAGAACGGCAGTGCCTGGCTTACACCCTCTTCATAACTCAGCCAGCCCTCCTTCTTCGCCCTGACCAATATCTTGATTTTCAGAGTTTCGGTCTCCGGCTGTGCTTCATCCACCAAATCGGCAATATCCCCATCCGGGGTACAAACCACTGCTTTTACGCTTGCCGAGTTTACGCGGTATATGATATCCATAGTCATAAGCTGGTTGGTTGCAGGAATAGCGATGGCTCCCAGCTTGTGCAGAGCGACAATGCAATACCAGAATTCATAGTGCCTTCTGAGGATCAGCATGACCGCATCGCCTTTTTTAATACCAAGGCTCTGAAAGTATGATGCAGTCCGATCGCTTTCCTCCTTCATTTCTCTGAAGGTGATGAACCTTTCCTCTCCATTTTCGTTGCACCAGACCATGGCCAGCTTGTCAGGGTTCTCCCTGGCTATCCTGTCCACGATATCATAACCGAAATTAAAGTTCGGATCCCTTCTGTAGCCAACACTTTCTATATTGCCTTCCGGGTCAAGTTGTTCGATGACATATTCCTTATAAAGCCTTCCCATCAGTCCATCCTCCCATCAAAGTCCTTGATGACTATAGCTAAAAAGGTACAGTCACGGCCTCCGGTAGCCACCATGCCATGTTTGTTGGAACTGTCATAGTAGACAGAATCTCCTTCATTCATGATGAATTCGTGGTCATCAATCCTGACCCTGAGAGAACCGGAGAGTATATGGTCAAACTCCTGTCCCTTGTGGCTGCTGAGAAGTATTTCCCCCTTGTCCGCCTTTTCATCATAGGGTGCCTCGACCAAAAAAGGTTCCGCCAGGCGGTTTTTAAAGAGGTAGGCCAGGCTGTGGTATTTAAAGCCCTTACGTCTTTCGATTGGAAGTCCGCGGCCTTTTTTGACATGAGTGTAAACCGTAAGTCTGGGACTGGATCCGGCAATCAGATCACTGATATCCAGACCGAAACGGGAAGCGGCCTTGTAAAGAAATGTAAAAGGGAAATCCCGCTTCCCCGATTCATATTCAAGGTATTCGGATTCTGACGTTTCGAGAAGCTTGGCCATTTCTGCCACTGATATTTCCAGGTCCTCACGCATACCCCGTATTCGTTGTGCTATGCCCTGAATCTTATCGTCCATTTTTCGTTCCCTCCTCAGTTTGGTTCAGCCCATGTTCCTCGAGGGTTGGGCGTTTTATACAAGCATATATGAATTTCAAAAGATTGGCAATTACCTAAGGATTTTTTCAGTCACCATGCTTAATGCGCTTGATAACCTTGAGCCGGCTGAATTCTTCCCTGT
>LFSK01000044.1 GCA_001512555.1 Clostridiaceae bacterium DTU059
CCATACAGCCTGCAAATCTGTATTGGTTATGAAACAGTTTGAATTCTATTGTTACCAGAAGGTTCTGAGTCTATTCCAACAAAACCGTAAGGTTATATAATGGAAAAGATCCCGGTAGTTTTACTGTTTCAAGCTGGAAATCAACCATGGGTTGTCTGGCTTTGCCAACAATCTGGCATTTTGATATGCCATTTCAACGGTTAAGATGGTTGTCCCCCTGTAAAAGGGCACCTGTGTAGAGTTATCCATGGACAGAACCAAAGCAAAATCCGGTTTTCCGCTAAACTCAGTACCCAGGTATATGGGCATCAGAAACTGAATGCTGTTGTTGTAGTATTGGGGCACCACCATTTTATAATTTCTCCTGGCAAGTTTTTTGATGTTCTCTTCGTTACCCTTAAACTTCTGCACTATTTCCTTAATGGGAGTCTTTCCGTCCCTGATCTCTGCAGGAATTCTGTCTGCCCGCTCAATGAAAATATGCCTCCAGTTCATGTTAATCTCCAGATCCGGGTTAAATATGACCTGGTCGATTGTTTCAAAATACTTGGCAATTTCAGGCGATCTGCCGCCAAAGGCTCTTATGGTGCTCATATCATTTTCAAGGACGACCCTTGGGTTGGCACAACAGATATACTTGTCGCCGAAAATATCGATCTCGGTTTTAGAGCAGAGAACATAAACGTCCAAAAGAAAATCTCTGTCAAGAAGACCGGTATTAAATAAACACTGTGTTCCATCGTTGGATTCCAGTATCTTTCCTTCGATTTTCAGGCGGTTGTAGGTATGTTCTATATACGATTTCAGAATCGGATAATTGGTCGGTGAAGTGTAATCATTATACTTCCACTCTTCCGGCTGTGCGATTGATTGCAATTCTTCCAAAAAATCATATCCCTGCCCGGCATCCTGAAAAATAATCTCGCCTATCACATAGAATTGGGAGCATATGAGCTCACGGTATACATCCTTTTGGGACAGCAGATTTGCGCAAAACCATTCTTGAGCATTCTGTTTTGTATTCTTTTCGAATTTTAACCACAACCAGTCGCCATCGGTATTCTTATATGTGGTTCTCAGCCATGCGATCTCGGCCTGGCTGGCGTATGTATTTATTTTTCTTACTCCTGAATACCCGATTTTGTCGGTTTCATAAGCGATTCGAAAATCATTCTCTATAGTCTCCCTGATTTTATCGGTTGTTTGGCCGCAGTTACTTGCCTCTCTTATTCTTTCATAATATGACCAGTGTACAAAAGCAAAACTTGATAAGTCCATTATTTCCCCCCCGTGTAATACCCTATGATGCTAGATTCTAACAGTTTTATCCATAATCACTCTTCCAGTTTCTTTATAAATCATCTCCTGTCGCTGAACTATCTAATGAATATTATAGGATAATCTTCTCATCTAAAACAAGCCTGCTTGCATTATAAGACCGAAAGCTCAGGCAGGAGTTGTGTGATTGATGGTTTTACGATCTCCACCATGGAGTATTTCAACATGTCGTGCATGATAGCGTTTATTTTGACCACAACGCTGTTATGAGTGGATATCATAAATGAATATGTTTTCTGGCGCTATTTCAAGAAATACAGGTGAGATCCTCAATTGTTATCTTAACAACGCATTTATGTGTGCTGAAACAAAACTCCGTGCAGTAGATAGCTCTGTTTTGTGATCGCACTTAGGCATGGGCGTAGCGACCGTAAGGACATGAAAAAGTGCAGATTTGAAAATTCTTGATTAATTAATGAAATACATCCTTGACAGAGGTGGAAACTGATGGTATTATAAATTTGAAATGATTACAAAATTAAAATCATTAGACCCATGAAAGTAACACAGCAAGAGAGCAAGACTTGAATGAGATATCTAAATGGGATGTCTTAAAAATAAACAGGAGGATGTTAGTTATGGAAGAAATGAAAGTTAACAGAATGCCACTTATCGGTGACACCGCACCCAGTTTTAAAGCGGTTACAACACAGGGGGAGATCAATTTTCCTGAGGACTACAAAGGAAAATGGGTTATCCTGTTCTCGCATCCGGCAGATTTTACTCCGGTTTGTACCACAGAATTCATGACCTTTGCTACAATGGCTGACGAGTTTAAGGAATTGAACACCGAGCTGGTTGGTCTTTCAGTGGATTCTCTCTATGCTCACATTGCCTGGCTGAGAAAGATTCAGGAGCTGGAATGGAAGGGTATGAAGAATGTAGAGGTTAAGTTCCCTCTGATTGAAGATATTCGCATGGAAGTTGCGAATAAGTATGGAATGATACAGCCGGGACAGTCTAACACACAGGCTGTAAGGGCAGTATTCATTATCGATCCAGATTCCAAGATCCGCACTATTCTATATTATCCTCTGTCCACAGGAAGAAATTTTGATGAGATCAAACGCATTATTTTGGCCCTGCAAAAGGCGGACAGGGACAATGTGGCAACACCTGCCGACTGGAGACCCGGGGAGGATGTAATTATTCCAACAGCCGGATCATGTGGCACCGCCAAGGAGAGAATGGAGAACCAGGGCGATGATACCTATTGCCTGGATTGGTTCATGTGCTTCAAAAAGGAAAAGAAATAATACATAATACCTTCGCGGCAGATACATAAGGGACATTTCATTGTATCAGTGTTCATAGAAAATGTGCTACGGAGTAAGAACCGCATTTAACAAGACAGAGAGCTGAGATTTTTATATCTCAGCTCTCTGTCCGTATTAAGCCATTCCTGACCTGTTGCCTTTTTAATACGGCTGCTGTGGCTCAGTTGAACCGGCTGAGCAAGACTTATGGCATGATTTGTCCCGGCTCTGGGAATAAGGTATTATTGACGAAATATGGCGCATTATAGTACACTATAAGAAACGCTACCAAAAAAATGCAGGTTAGAGTTTCTCCGTATTAAAATGCCGGTACAGGCTGAATTCAAAGAGCCCTGAGAAACGTTTTCCGACAATACTGATCTCATATTCCGAGGAGATTAAAAGGGCGAGGGAAGCCTGTGACAGGCGGGTTCTGTCTCTTAACCCAGGATTTCTGATGTCCTCTAAACAAATACCAATTAAATAGCCTTTCCACTGAACAGCAAATTGAGCAGAACATTATAGAATAGAGGGGGCGTTTATGAGAAGGATACTTGCCCTGTTTCTTATTTCTGTATCAACGGCTTTGGTGTTGATAGTGCCTTGTAGAGCAACTGGTGGGATAAGTTGGACCGAAGAAGAGATTGCCTTTATGGATCAGCATCCTGTCATCCGGCTTGGGACAGATCCCAAGTTTGTTCCCTTTGAATTTTTTGATGAAGACGGGGAATATAAGGGCATAACTGCAGAGTTTTTGTCGTTGATCAGTGAAAGGACAGGTATTCAGTTCCAGGTTGTTGAAGGGCTTACATGGCCAGAGGCATACAATTTGGCTTTGTTAAGGGATATTGATGTGTTGCCCGCGGTATCAAAAACCCGTGAGAGAGAACGATATTTTCTTTTTTCTGAGCCTTACATTAATTTCAAGCGGGTAATTGTAACCCGGGACACCGATACAGAAATTGCTGATATTGGTGATCTGGCGGGGCTCACTGTTGCCGTGCAAAGGAATAGTTCCCATCACAGTTATCTTCTCGGTTACCCGGACATCAATCTGAGTTTGTACGATTCTGCAGAAGCCGCTCTGACCGGGGTGGCAAATGGAACAGAACGGTCATTCGTTGGAAATCTTGCCACCACCAGTTATCTGGCACGTATGAATACCCTGACAAACTTAAGATTTATTGCATTTGAAGGGGAGAAGCAGCAGGGTTTGTATTTTGCTGTGCGTAAGGATTGGCCTCAACTGGTAGATATTCTTAATAAAGTTCTCGCTGATATCTCCATAGAAGAGAAAAACGCCATAGTATCCAAGTGGATAGGTTTTAAGTCGGAAATCAACTATGGTCCTGTATATCGAATCGTTTTATATGGTGGTTCATTCCTGGCAGTTCTGATGGTGGTTTCATTTTTATGGAATATGCGGTTGAGGAAAGAGATAAAGAAGCGGCAGCGAATTCAGGCTGATCTGGAAAAAGCAAAACGCGAGGCTGATGAGGCTAATGAGTTCAAATCCAACTTTCTGGCCAGAATGTCCCATGAGATCCGAACCCCTCTCAACGCCATTACAGGTATGTCCTATCTTCTTAAAAAAACAGATCTTAATCTGACACAGAGAATGTATGCAGACAGGATAAGACAGGCAGCCAATAATATGCTGAGCATCATTAACGATATTCTGGATTTCTCTAAAATCGAAGCCGGGAAAGTAGAGCTTGAGATGGCTCCTTTCAGCATGGATCAGGTAATTGAGGATGTAGTAAACATTGTTTCTTACAAGATTGAGGAGCAGGGAATCGACTTTAAGTTCTATAAGGATCCCCATGTTCCAAACTGGTTTTACGGGGACAGCAAGCGAATAGAACAAATCCTTGTAAACCTTTTGAGCAATGCAGCAAAATTCACAAGCAAAGGGGAGGTGTCGCTTGATGTCAGACTGATAGCCAGAGAGAACGAAAGATATCACCTGTCTTTTTCGGTGCAGGACACCGGCATAGGCATGACCCAGGAGCAGGTTGATAACCTGTTTAAGCCATTTATACAAGGAGACAGCAGTATTACCCGCCGATTTGGAGGCACGGGGCTGGGACTATCTATTGTTAAGAGCCTGGTTGACATGATGGATGGAAAAATCCAGGTTTTCAGCACACCGGGAGTAGGCTCCACTTTTATCATCCATCTGTCTCTGGATATCGACAGAGAGAAGGAAGAATCTTCACAGGGGGCTCTGCCAGCCATACAGTTAAAGGATATAAGGATGTTGGTACTTGAGAAGTCTGTAGAGGATATGAACCTTATTGGGAGCTACCTGAAAAACTTTGGTATGCAATATGAGCTAACGAGTTCGCAGGCCAGTGCGGTGAGTATGCTTGAAGACGCAGGAAAACAATCTGAAGAACTATTTGATCTGTTTATTTTAGATTACAACACCCCCCAGGAAGGTGGTTTTAAGTTTATAGAATCCATCCGGAACAACAGGAGAATCTCAAAACTGCCAAAGCTCATCATGCTGTTGCCCATGATGAGGCAGGACCTGTTTGAAAAGCTAAGCCAATATGGAATAGATATGGGCATAGGCAAACCCATCATTCCATCCATTCTCTTCAATGGCATTCAGGACATTTTTATGCCGAAAACCTCACCGGTTGCCCAGAGTACAATTACTGAACTGAAAAAGCCTGAGAAGATCTATAACATCTTATTGGCGGAAGATAACAGAACCAATCAATTAATTGTTAAGTCCCTATTAGAGCAGACGGGTGCTGAACTGTTAATGGCCGGAGACGGAAAAGAGGCTGTTCAACTCTATCAGCAACATCAGAACAATATAGACCTGGTTCTGATGGATTTGCATATGCCGGTGATGGACGGCTATGAAGCTACCAGGGAAATAAGAAAGATATCTGCCGATGTTCCCATTGTGGCATTGACCGCAGACGTGGTTGAAGGGGTTTTGGAAAAATGTCGGCAAAACGGAATTCATGATTTTATCAGTAAGCCCTTTGATCCCGATGATTTTATACGCAGGGTTATAGATATTTTGGAAAAAAGAGATCAGGAAGAACTCAAGGTAAGTATTCTGGACAGATCTGTCGGGATGCGAAATGTTGGCGGAAATTCTGAGATTTACACACAGGTTTTATCTGAATTCCTCAATGAGAATAGCGAAACCTTGAGTAATCTCACCTCGGCCATCAATGAAAAAAGATATGAGGAAGCGGCACAGATACTCCATAAGATTCGGGGCAGTCTCGGGAGCATAGGAGCTGGAGAGGTCTACGAGGTTACTAACTCATTGCATAAAGCCTTGCAGCAAGAGGATGAAAACAAAATAGTGCTTCTCAAAGAAAAGTTTTATCTATTGTTCGGACAACTGCTTGAAGAAATTGTTCGATATATATAGTGAAGGAATGTAGCAAGGAAACATAACATCATCCAAGTATTTTGGAGGGAGGATGGGTAAAATGCCACTCAAGATTCTGATAGTCGATGATTCTGCAACAGACAGGCTGCTTATTCAAAAGATGCTGGGCAGGTACAATGTGATCACGGCAAGTAACGGTTTTGAAGCCATGCGTCAGATTGAGGAGCATAAAGACATTGATCTGGTAATCCTGGATTTGAATATGCCTGGGATGGACGGCTTTCAGGTTCTTGGTGCGCTGAAATCCGATGACCGGTTCAATAGAATTCGCACAATCATACTAACAAACTATGATGAGCTGGATAATGAGATCAGAGGATTGCAGCTGGGCGCGGTGGACTATATCAGAAAACCCATCCATATGGATTCACTTACTGCCAGAATCGAGATTCACGCTGAACTTCTTCGTATTCAGCAGGCGCTGGAGCAGAAGTTGCATGAACAGGGTCTGACCGTTGAAACAATTTTCAATCAGGCGCCAATTGGCATAGCCGTTTCCCATAATTACGAAACCTTAACAGAAGAACAAAACCGCTATTTCAACGTCAATCCCATGTTTGAGAAAATCAGCGGCAGAAATAAAGAAGAGCTATTAAGGCTGGGTTGGGCGGGAATAACACATCCCGATGATTTGGAAGAGGATGTGGAGAACTATAAAAGGCTCAAAGCAGGGGAAATCGAAAGTTACGCAATGGATAAGAGGTTGATTAAACCGGATGGTTCGGTGGTTTGGGTGCACATGATTGTAGCTTCCCTCGGCTTGTCCAATGAGCATCAATATAACCATGTCTGCCTGGTTCAGGATATCACCGAACGCAAAACCATTGAAAAGGCATTACAAGAGAGCGAGCGCAGCAAATCCGTGCTTCTTTCCCACCTTCCCGGACTGGCATACAGGTGCAGTTATGACAGGGATTGGACCATGCAATATGTTTCGGCGGGTTGTTTAAACTTAACGGGCTACCCGCCTGAAAGCCTTCTATTCAACAAAGACCTGTCATACAACGATATCATTGCTCCGGAATACCGTGAACTTATATGGGAGGAATGGGGGCGGGTCATTTCCAGGAGAATACCTTTCAAGTATGAATATGAAATCATAACTGCCTATGGAGAACGGAAATGGGTACTGGAGATGGGAGAGGGTGTCTTCGACGAGCAAGGGCATGTTGAGGCAGTTGAGGGAATCGTTATAGATATTACCGATCGAAAAGAGATGGAGGATAAGCTTAAATACAGCTATGAGCACGACAGGGACAGGAGGACGGGCCTGTATAATCTGATCTTTCTGGAAGGTCTTCTCAATGGCGATGCCAGGAAAAAAACAGATGAGCGAAGGGCTCTTGTGGGCATAAACTTAAGTGCAGTCCAGTCAATAACCATGACCTATGGATACCATTATACCCTGGATCTGATAAAACGTGTTGCTGACGCCCTCACTAAGCATTGCACAGACAGGAGGATGCTGTTTAGTACATATGAACATCAGTTTGCCTTCTATCTGAAAGGCTACCAGGGGAAAAGCGAGTTGTTTGAATTTTGTGATGATATTGCAAAGACGCTTCAATCCTTACTTACAATGGAAAGAATTGTTGGAGGAATTGGAATTGTTGAAATAGATCCGGACAAGGGATGGGATGCCGACCGGATTTTGCAGAACCTGCTGATTGCTTCTGAAAGGGCCATGGCAACTACTGATAAAGAATTTGGTATAAGCTTATATGACGAAGAGCTGGAGAAGCATATAATTCGTAAAACACAAATTAAAAACGAACTTACCTGCATTGCTTCATGTGAAAACGACGGTGGCCTCTATCTGCAATACCAGCCCGTACTTGATCTCAAAACTGGTCGGATATCCGGTTTCGAGGCTTTGTCCAGATTAAACAGCAGCAAACTGGGGCGGGTACCTCCTTTGGAATTCATTCCCTTAGCCGAGGAAACAAAGCTTATCATTCCAATCGGAATGAAGGTTTTCCGGCAGGCGTTGAGTTTTCTCATCAAGCTAAAGGAGAATGGATACGAAAACATAAATGTTTCTGTTAATGTGTCTGTGATTCAGCTATTGGCAGAGGACTTCACAAAAAACCTGTTTGAGATGATTGACAGGATGGGGGTAAATCCAGCGAATGTTGCCCTTGAGATCACAGAATCGGTATTCGCTTCGGATTTTGAGCAGATCAACCGTGTTCTTGGAATACTGAAAGACGCTGGATTGTCAATAGCTATTGACGATTTTGGAACCGGGTATTCCTCTCTTTCAAGGGAGTGGGAGCTGAACATCAACTGCCTTAAGATAGATAAGGCTTTTATGGATAATCTATTATTGCACGATCCTTCCAAGGCCATCATCGGCGATATTGTTTCCATGGCTCAAAGGTTTGGTCACTGTGTTATAGCCGAAGGCGTGGAGCACGAAAGTCAGAAACAGTATCTGATCGGATGTGGCTGTGACAAGATTCAGGGGTATCTGATCAGCAAGCCTCTGGATGAAGAGGATGCCATTGAGATTTTAAAAAGAATAAATGACCATCCATGATGCGCCTGTTGTTTCAGCTTGGGTTCTGCCAAGTCATATATGGGTATGCCATTCATCAGTACAAAACCTGACGCCCTTTTGGAATTCAATGTTTTCAAGGGGGTTGTGTCAGGTTCATTTTTTAGATCATGGTCTCAGGCTTGGAGCGGTTTGCGGCTGCTGCCAAAGAGCTTATTCTTCAAAGATTCCCCAACACAAGGCTGGATATGGATGAGGAGAAAAGAAGCTTGAAATGGGGGAGATTCGGACGATACAAATATGTGTACCCGAAGGAGCAGGCGGAAGAGATAAGGGGATACCTGACATCGCTTATACTGGGGAGGTTTCCTGAGGCCAGGATTCAGTACTTCACATAGGAGGTCACCGGAAAAACACCAAGAACCTCGAGCCCGGTTTTCAGGTTTCCTTTTTGGCTGCCGGGATATGCTTTTTAATGGCTTCAAAGCTTTCATGGCTGATAACATGCTCTATACGACAGGCGTCCTCAAGGGCGGTGGCTTCGTCTACACCCAGGCGCATAAGCCAGTCGGATAAGAGCTTATGTCGTTCTAGCATGGTCTCTGCAATTTTTTTGCCTTCCTTGGTCAGAGTGATGAAACCATCACTGTCCATCTCAATGAGCCGGTTCTCGCGCAGCTTCTTCATGGCGACGCTGACGCTGGACTTCTTATAATTCAGCTCATTCACAATATCGATGGACCTCACCTGAGGCTTCTTCTTCCCTAATACCAAGATGGTTTCAAGATACATTTCAGCAGATTCGCGGATATCCACATTCATCATCTTCTTCCCATGGGTTATGCTTGCTGGTTCCGGATACTATAAGCTAACTTCAGAATATCATATTGTCCTGATTTAAACAAACACCCCGACTAAAAAGACAGCGCCGCAACCGGTGATGTCATGCCTTTCTGCAGCATAACCGAGATACTGCCATAAAGGCTATTCCAGACTGAAACCTTACTTCCTGAAATATTTCTCTGCTACTTCATTGTAAAGCGGAAACAAATAATTCAGGGGTTCATCATCATAATAGATATTCAGGTCCGATTTTTTCGGGGTTTCCGCTTGCGCCATCTCCTCTGTATTATAGCCAATTTTTTCTTCACATTCCGCAAATGTTTTATAGGATAAAACAAAGCTGAGACAAAAATTTGATAGACCCGTTGACATTCAAGTTAGTTTATACTAACCTATAACTAGATTAGTTGAGACTAACTCAGTATGGTCTTCCGTTGAGAAGAGTTTGCGAGAAAGCAGAATGGGAGGGATAGCAATGCCCTTAATCATGGCAAGACAAGGAGAGGAAAGGCTCATAAGAAAGATCGGCGGCAAGGCAGAGCTAAAAAAGCATCTCGAGAACCTTGGTTTCGTTGTTGGAGGAACTGTTACTGTGATCAGTGAGATTGGCGGTAATGTAATTGTCAACGTCAAGAATTCAAGGATTGCTATAAGCCGTGAAATGGCTTGCAGAATCTTGGTATGAGTCGTGAAGGGAGTTGCTTAATATGGAGGTTTTAAAAGAGGTTGCCTGCGGACGGACAGTTACTGTTCAGAAAATTGTTGGCCAGGGCGCTGTGAAACGCAGGATCATGGATATGGGTATCACAAAGGGTACAGAGATCTATGTTCGCAAGGTGGCACCCCTTGGGGATCCCATGGAGGTTACGGTTCGCGGATATGAATTATCCCTGCGTAAAGCTGATGCCGAAATGATATTGGTTGAGTAGTTTCCAGGAGACGACGGGTTTCCTGATTTATTTTCTCCATGAGTTAGCCTAGACTAACTTGCGAAGCTTAATAGAAGCCGATTATTCTTGTTCTACAAGGAGGAAAAGAGATCATGCCTACTAAAATAGCACTTGCAGGCAATCCCAACAGCGGAAAGACAACACTGTTTAATGCGCTGACCGGTTCCAATCAGTATGTGGGAAACTGGCCGGGCGTGACCATTGAAAAAAAAGAAGGAAAACTCAGGAGCGATACATATAAGGATATAACCATTGTAGACCTGCCGGGTATTTATTCTCTCTCACCGTACACGCTGGAAGAGGTTATAGCAAGGGATTATCTCATTACCGAGAATCCCGATGCCATCATAAACATTGTAGACGGCACTAATCTGGAGCGTAATCTGTATCTTACCACTCAGTTGGCCGAATTGGGCATACCCATGGTGGTAGCGGTCAACATGATGGATATTGTTGAAAAAAATGGTGACAGGATTAACCTTGATAAGCTCTCTGAAAAGCTGGGTTGTCCCGTTATAGGTATCTCGGCATTAAGGAAAGCCGGAATCACGGAGGCGGCAGAAAAAGCTGCGGAGCTTGCCAATAAAAAAGTTCCCATGACCCCTAAACATCGGTTCTCGGACGAGTTGGAGCATGCCATCGAGAGCATTGAAGGGCTTTTGGGGGACAGGGTTGAAGATAAAAATAAGCGCTGGACAGCAATCAAGGTCTTTGAACGGGATATTAAGATCATGGAACGTCTGGATCTTGATGATTCTCTCAAGGAACGCATCGAGAATATTATCGACGGCTGTGAAACCGATATGGACGATGACTCGGAGAGCATTATCACCAATGAACGATATCTGTACATTTCTTCAATCATAAAGGACTGCTATCGTAGGAAAAGCAATAAAAAGATGACTACCTCTGATAAAATAGACAGGATCGTTACCAACAGATGGCTTGCACTTCCCATCTTTGCACTAGCTATGTTTGCTGTTTACTATCTAGCTGTTACGACCGTCGGTACATGGATGACTGACTGGACCAATGATGTGCTTTTTGGTGAAATCATACCTCCGGCTATGGAAAGCTTTCTTGATTCTATTGGGACAGCTCCATGGCTTCAGTCACTCATTCTGGATGGAATCATTGCGGGCGTGGGTGCTGTCCTGGGATTTATTCCGCAGATGCTGGTTCTGTTTCTTGCCCTTGCATTGCTTGAGGACTGCGGATATATGGCCAGGGTTGCCTTCATCATGGATCGGATCTTCCGTAAGTTTGGCCTTTCTGGAAAATCCTTTATCCCCATGCTTATAGGAACCGGATGCGGGGTTCCAGGAATCATGGCATCCCGTACAATTGAGAATGAACGTGACCGAAGAATGACCATCATGGTTACCACATTCATACCCTGTGGTGCTAAACTTCCAGTTATAGCCCTTATATCCGGCGCGTTATTCAATGGCGCATGGTGGGTGGCACCCAGCGCATACTTTGTAGGAATTGCCGCTATAATCTTCTCCGGCATCATCCTTAAGAAAACCCGTATGTTTTCCGGTGATCCGGCGCCGTTTGTCATGGAACTGCCTCCCTATCACAGACCTGTGGCCGGAAATGTGCTACGCAGTATGTGGGAGCGGGGCTGGTCCTTCATCAAAAAAGCGGGTACCATCATATTGCTGTCCACTATTGTTGTCTGGTTTGCATCCAGCTTCGGCATCGTGGACGGACGCATCGTCATGGTAGACGATGTAAATGACGGATTCCTTTCCAAGATAGGAGGAGCCATTGCACCCGTCTTTGCACCTCTGGGCTGGGGTCAGTGGCAGGCTACAGTAGCTACAATTACCGGGCTTGTTGCCAAGGAGAATGTGGTCAGCACACTTGGTATTTTGTACGGATTTGCTGAGGTTGCCGAGGATGGATTTGAAATATGGGGTCTTTTGGCGTCAAGCTTCACCGTACTGTCAGCCTATTCATTCCTGGTGTTCAACCTGCTCTGCGCGCCTTGCTTTGCGGCAATAGGAGCTATCAGGAGGGAGATGAACAATACAAAATGGACATTGTTCGCCATCGGCTATCAGACCCTGTTTGCTTATGCGGTATCTCTGAGCATATACCAGCTTGGCATGCTGTTCACAGGTAACGGCTTTGGCATAGGAACGGCAGCGGCCATCCTGATAGTGGCATTGTTCCTGTATTTGCTGATGAGACCATACAGGGAACGCCCCATTGAAGCTGCGTCGGTTCAGGCGAGTATGTAGATTGGATCGTAAGTTTTTGCAGACCTTCTCTTACCCGAAAAGGATGCTGAAAAATAAAAATACAGAGCAGCAATAAGTTGATTAATTTGTGTATTGAATAAGGGAGGGGAGACAATGTTACAATTCATCGCTGATAATATTGGAACCATCGTGATAAGTGCTCTGCTATTGGCAGTGGTCATAGGAATAATTGCCAACATGGCAAAGAAAAAGGCAAAGGGTGAGTCAATGAGCTGTGGGTGCGGCTGCAGCGGCTGCCCAAGCGCTTCTATATGCCACGACCAGACCGGGCAGGGGAAAAATTAGCGCTAATTGTTAGTACAGAGTAAACCGATGTTGATATCTCAAAGAAGAGCTCCTTAACTGTGGTAGATCATTATATCTTGTTGAGGAGCTTTCTTAATGGAAGCAGATATCGTACTTTTTGAGTGATTATACCACCCAAATATTAAAAATGACAGGGCTCAGTATTAATAAGAACCTGTTTAGTGAATGGCTTTCTTGACAAATCCGGATCGGGGGCATTAGACTACTAACCAGTATTTGATGTATTAGCCTGGTTAGGTATCATTTGCGATAATTCTTATGGTATAAGTCGGTGAGGCTGGGATATGCCTTCATTTGAGAGGCGGCTTGCATCTATGTAGACGTACGGGAGGTTGTTCGATGTTCAGAGAAATGAGAAGAGGCAGGCAACAGATGTCGGTTGATGAAACGGTTGCTGTCCTGAACAGATGCTCAAATGGTATTATGGCATGTTACCACCGTTTATATCGGATTCGTGTACTTTCCCGCGCAAGTTACTTAAGTGCCGGATTTTTCTTGTCAGCCCTTTGAGGCTGCCAGTGTGGCGCTTTTTCGCAGCAAGGAGGAGACAAAAATTAAAAAACCATCTCATAAAAAAGAATTTGCACGGTATTCCGCACAGGCCGTATTGGGAATGCTTGGCCTGTCTTGCTATATTCTTGCAGATACATTCTTTATATCCAAAGGACTGGGCGTTAATGGTTTAGCTGCTCTGAACCTGTCAATTCCAGTCTACAGCTTTATTCATGGAATCGGATTGATGCTTGGAATGGGCGCTGCCACAAGGTACTCCATATTAAAAAGCCAGAAGGATTATAATCTTTCAAACCTGATTTTTACCAACACCGTATCCCTGGCTGTGGTTTTCTCAGCTTTGTTTGTACTGGCAGGCATTTTTTTTTCCGAAGGGCTGACAAGGGTTTTAGGGGCGAACGCAGAAGTTTTTGAAATGACAAATATCTATTTGAAAGTGATTCTGCTTTTTGCCCCCGCATTCATCATGAATGATGTGATGATCTGCTTTGTAAGAAATGACGGAAATCCAAGGCTAGCCATGTTGGCAATGCTTGGAGGAAGCCTTTTGAATATAATTCTTGATTATCTTTTCATCTTCGTATTTCAAATGGGTATGTTCGGTGCAGTCCTGGCAACAGGATTAGCCCCCATATTCAGCATGCTGATCTTATTGGAGCATCGGGTTAAAAGGAAAAACGGATTCCATCTGGTAAAAACAAGGCCGAGCAGCAGGATGGCACTGGATACTTTCACATTAGGATTTCCTTCCCTGATAACGGAGGTTTCCTCTGGTATAGTGATGGTAATCTTCAATATGATTATTCTGAACCTGCTTGGCAACACGGGTGTTGCGGCATATGGGGTAATTGCCAACCTGTCCCTTGTGGTTCTTTGCATATATACAGGTATCGCTCAGGGTATTCAACCTCTGATAAGCAAAGCCTATGGGCGTTATGAGATGAAAACCGTCCGGCAACTTCTCCGTTATGCGTTGATAACTATGTCTGTTGCTTCATGCATCATCTATCTGACGTTGTTTTTCTTTGCAGATCCCGTTGCAGGAGTATTCAACAGTGAAAACAACATGCAATTGCAAAGAATTGTTGTCGCTGGAATAAAGATCTATTTTTCAGGTATTCTTTTTGCAGGTTTCAATATCATCGTCTCCATGCTCTTTACCTCCACAGTATGGGCTACGCCTGCTCAAATCATCTCTCTGTCAAGAGGCCTGATAGTGATCGTTCCGATGGCATTCCTGCTCTCCGTGGCGGCAGGTATAACGGGTGTGTGGCTGGCATTTCCGGTTACTGAAGGGCTGGTTGCCGCATTGGGTGTGGTGTTTTTCATAAGATGGCGGAAAACCTTTCCCGCAAGTTAAGTACTACACCCGTTTTAATTTAAGCTGGTGCTGGCCTGGGACTGCTTTTTATAATAAAATTAGTATATAGAGGGAAAAGGAACCCAAAAAAGTTTGGACGGTAAAAACCGGCCACAATCCAATAAAAGGGCGGGGACTTGTCTGTCATATGTAGACATAATCCCTGTCTTTTTAAAAATATGGTTTGAAGAACTGGAGAGATTGTTTTGGTAATAAGAACTGTCAGCAAAAACGATAAGGATATTGCAATCATAGAAAACAGCGAGATAATGATTACTGATGTTCAGTCAGCCTTGGATTTATTGGCAACAGTGAGGTATCAAACCGACTGTGACCGCGTCATCATTGACAAGTCGGCTGTAAGTGAGGACTTTTTTGACCTGAAGACAAGGCTTGCAGGGGAAATACTCCAAAAATTCGTTACTTACGATATGAGAATAGCTGTTGTCGGCGACTTTTCCATTTATACAAGCAAGAGCCTGAAGGATTTCATTTACGAAAGCAATAAAGGAAACCATGTCTTTTTCGTTCAGAATGAAGATGAGGCTATCGAAAGGCTGAGCATGGTTTAGTAAGGAGGTATCGCCCATGAAACTAGATCGTATTGTCGCATCCCTTTCAGCGGTTCAGGGTGTTAAGGCCATTTGTCTGGGCGGTTCACAAAGCAGGGGAGAGGCCGATCAGGATTCAGATTACGACATAGGAGTTTATTATATCGGAGATTCGTTGGATGTGGCTGCGCTTGACCAATGCCTGAAAGAATTGGATGACGGGCGTAAAGACAATCTTCTGAATCCTCCGGGGCAATGGGGACCCTGGATTAATGGAGGGGCATGGATCACCCTGGGCGGTACCCCCGTTGACATGCTCCTGCGTGATGTTAAAAGAGTGGAGTCAGTTCTTCATGATTGTATAGAAGGCAGGATCACCATCGACTATCAGTCAGGCCATCCCTTCGGTTTCGTCAATACCATATACGCTGCTGAAACGCATTACTGCAAGCCTTTATGGCAGGACGACGAGAAGAAGCTTGATGGGCTGAAGGCGCTGCTGTATTCAAAAGGTGAGTACCCGCCGCTTATGAGAAGAGCTATAATACAAAGGTTTTTATGGGAGGCATGGTTTTCACTTGCCTGCGGCCGTAAAGCGGCATTCAAGGGTGACACCAATTACGCCATGGGCTCTGTCTTCCGGGCAGTATGCTCCTGGCTTCAGGTATTGTATGCTGTGAATAATCGTTACCTGATGAATGAGAAATGGGCAATGAAAAGGGTGTGCAGTTTTCAGATCAAGCCTGAGGATTTGGAGTCGAGGGTAAAATCTATATATAGGTTACTGGCTTCAGGAAATGCGGAGGAGGTCTACCGGATATCGGATGAACTCCACAGTGAAATCGAAGGATTGGCAGGCGAGTCTGTGCTGACAAAAATCCGATAATGTTGTCTTGCAACTGACATAACCGAAGGAGATGATAAATTGTATCAGGCTCCTGACGATCCGCAAATAAGTCATACATAAGGTGTAAACGGAATAAGGCAATGCTCAGGTATGGTATAATGGTAGAGCTCGCTGGGGTATGCGAAACCAATATGTCATAATGGGACAAAGAAACCGTCCGTGGTTGCAGGGATGAGAAGATGAGAGTACGATATAACTCAAGCTTATGGAGCAAAGAAAAGGGGATTTGTGGATTACCACAGAAGGTAAACCGGGAATTTGAATATGCCGGGATGAAGCGCATTATTCCAGCAGTTTATCGATTCTCAAAAGGAATTGTTTTTGATACCCTTACTCCCCTTGATGAAACCAGGCTCAGGGAGTTTTTTGAAAAATATCAAAGAAGGGAGCAGGAACTGACACCTCTGGAGCGATGCTGTGCAGAGCAGGAGTATCCCTTTCAGGATATTTCAATCAAGGAAATATGGATAAACCAGGAACAGGTGGAAGGCGGTTATTCATCCAGTTGCGGAGTGAGTATACCATGGGATGAGGATAATGACCTGTCCCATATTCAAAAGGCGTATAGTTCAATACTGAAGGACACAACCTGTTTTGCCTGCCAGAGGTATTGTGTGCCCTATCCTGAAACTCATTTCAAAACCAAGAAAATAAAGCGCTTCCTGCGGCTTGATAAGGTAAACAGCATCGAGTTTTCCACCCATCCGGTACAGCAGCTTTTCCCCTTGGACATCCGCTTCGATATGACGGAGCAGGATACACAAAAAGAGGTGAGTTTTAAACATCCTTTAACCGGGGTAACCCATACCCTTTATTTCCAGGCTCCCGAGTCTTTGGAAATACCATTAGATGCAACCGGCAGCCGCAGTTTTTATACCACTAAGTTGATGTATGAGATAGACCCGGCTTTGCCTGAGGGCGAAAGTTTAAGGTTTGACAGCACTACCCAATACACGACAGAACCTCCGGAAGGTTCCCTGATGCCCACAGCTGCCTCATCTATAGGAATCATTGGCGGAGCGGACGGACCAACCTCCATTATTATAGGTGGGGTTGGTGGAGATACAGGAATTCAATGCGGCCTGCACGGGCTGCCCCTGCATAGCTGCTTTTCGGTTCCCGGCTATAAGGATCATAAGACTTCACTCTTTCTACTTGAGGGAATCAATATTATAATATACGACAGCATGGAATATCATCTGGAGATTTAGCCTTACCCTCGTCCGGTAAGGCAAGTGTACTGAAGAAGCTAAATACTCAATAACAATTTGAATTTTATACATGGTTGGTTTTATGCGTATTTATCATGACGTTGGGAGGAGTCAGTTTGAGTAGAAAAATAACAGCAGGCATTGTTGGATATGGAAATCTGGGGCGCGGTGTTAGGGCAGCGATTGAAAAAACGCCTGATATGGAGCTTTTCGCCATCTTTACAAGAAGGGATCCTGAATCAATACACTTAGACGATCCACATGTGAGAGTACTGCATGTGGACGATGCGCCGAAATATGCAGCTGATATTGATGTGATGCTTCTCTGTGGAGGGTCGGCCTCCGATTTATGGCAGCAGGGTCCCCAGTTCGCAAGGCTTTTTAATACAGTAGACAGTTTTGATACCCATGCCAAAATTCCGGAGTACTATAATCTTATGAGTGCTGCCACCAGGGAAAGCGGAAAAATAGGGATCATATCTGCAGGGTGGGATCCGGGCCTGTTTTCATTGAATCGACTGCTCATGGAAGCGGTGATTCCCGACGGAAAAACATATACCTTTTACGGAAAAGGTGTCAGTCAGGGTCATTCCGATGCCATACGGAGGATAGATGGTGTGAAGGATGCGATCCAATACACGGTGCCTGTTAAGGAAGCCCTAGATAATGTAAGGCAGGGACGCTATCCTGATTTAAAGCCAGTAGATATGCATCTCAGAGACTGCTATGTCGTAGCTGAAGAAGGTGCGGATAAAGCCAGGATCGAAAGCACGATAAAAAACATGCCTGATTATTTTGCAGGTTATGAGACCAGAGTTGCATTTATAACTGAGGAAGAGATGAAGAAAAACCATGTTTCGAAGCCACATGGAGGATTTGTAATTCGTGGTGGTAACACAGTAGGAGAGAATGAGCATTCCATAGAATTTTCTCTGAAGCTTGAAAGTAACCCGGAGTTTACAGGAAGTGTGCTTACAGCTTATGCCCGGGCGGCATACAGGCTGAACCAGGAGGGGCAGTCCGGGGTTAAAACCGTCTTTGACATTCCGCCTGTTTATCTGTCATACAAACCCGCCGAACTATTGCGGAAAGAGTTATTATAGGAAAATGGAATACAGAGCATATAATCTATGGGTAAAAAAAGAGGCCAGGCTTTTGGAACCATGGCCTCTTTTGGTAGGGAGATATTTCATCATTCTGCGGCCATGGCATCAGCCCGGGTCACGTGAACTGTTCCCCGTGGGTGTTGTGGCGGTGCGTAGATCGAATACAGCTTGATAGGCACATGGCCTGTATTCACCAGGTTATGCCATTTTCCTGCCGGTATTATGAAGGCATAGTCCGGATAAACCCAACTCTGAAAGTTCAGGTAGTCCTGCCTGTCGCCCATTAATACAATTCCCTGCCCTTGTTCAATTCGTATGAATTGATCCAGGTTGGGATGGATCTCAAGGCCTATGTCTTCTCCCACATCAATGCTCATCAATGTGACCTGTAAGTGGTTGCCGGTCCAAATGGCAGTTCGAAAGGCATTATTTCTTTTAGCGGCATCTTCTATGTTTATGACAAAGGGCTCAGGTCCATAGTCCCTCAATCCCATATACCGGTTATTGGGATAATTGTTCTCATAAGCATTGGGGTACATATTGTAAGTATCTTTTCCCATATAGTTTGAATGACCGGCGGGGACATTATATCCACAGTTGGGGTAGTATCCATAAGGGTTGTACATGATAATACACTCCTTGCCTCGTGCATGCTTTCAACTCATCATATGCGTTGAATCAAACAAGGGTGTCCGCAAAGCCTGTTCTAATCTTGGCTGCCATATCTGGTATAAGCTGCAATTTGTATGCTCTCCTGCTTGCTGATATGATATATTTATTAGCATACTATTCAGACGATAAAGGATTAATATAGACTATGAATAAACTGATCATCGGCATACTGGCACATGTGGATGCCGGCAAGACAACCCTATCGGAGAGCTTACTATATTTAAGCGGAAGAATTCGAAAAATTGGCAGGGTGGATAAAAAAGATGCCTTTTTAGACAACTTCGATCTGGAAAGGGAAAGGGGCATAACCATTTTCTCCAAGCAGGCTGTGTTTGATGTGGACAATACACAGATTACCCTGCTGGATACTCCGGGTCATGTGGATTTCTCAGCCGAAATGGAGAGAACTCTTCAAGTGTTGGATTATGCCATCCTGGTGATAAGTGGGGCAGATGGTGTACAGGGACACACCAAAACCCTGTGGCGCCTGTTGGATCTTTACGGGATACCTGCATTCATTTTCGTAAATAAAATGGATCAGGGAAGAGCAGAGAGGGATCAGCTGGTAAATATACTGAAAAGTCAGCTGCATGACGGCTGTGTTGACTTTGGACAAGCCGGAACGGGCAGCTTTTTTGAGCAATTGGCCTTGTGCGATGAGGGGATGATGGAGAATTATCTCAAAACAGGGCGTATTGAAGCCCCTCAGATTAAAGAGGCCATCAGGCAGCGCAAGCTTTTCCCATGCTATTTCGGTTCTGCTTTGAAACTGGAAGGTGTAGAGGCCTTTATGCGGGGACTTCTGGATTATGCCATCGTGCCTTCCTATCCGGAAGAATTCGGTGCCAGGGTATTCAAGATCAGCAGGGATGAACAGGGAAACCGACTCACCCATATGAAGATAACCGGCGGGCGGCTTAAGGTAAAAGAAATTTTATCCAACGGTCTCTGGGAAGAAAAGGTTAACCAGATCCGTATCTATTCAGGCCAGAAATACCAAGCAGTGGGCGAGGTGGAGGCAGGATCTGTTTGTGCGGTTACCGGATTGACCCAATCCAAACCTGGAGATGGTCTGGGTAGGGAGGAAGCTTCCGGAACCCCTGTATTGGAGCCAGTATTGACCTATCAGATTCTGCCGCCGGAAGGCTGTGATCCAAAGGTTCTGCTTCCAAAGCTTCGCCAGATCGAGGAAGAAGATCCGGAACTACGCATTGTCTGGGATGAGCAACTGGAGGAAATCCGGGTACAGGTCATGGGCGAGGTTCAGATAGAGATCCTGAAAAGTCTCATAGAAAGCCGGTTCGGTCTTGAGGTTTCCTTTGATTCAGGCCGCATTCTTTATAAGGAGACCATCGCCAATGTGGTGGAAGGTGTGGGACATTTTGAGCCCCTAAGGCATTATGCCGAGGTTCATTTGCTGATGGAACCGGGTGAGAGGGGTAGTGGTCTTCGGTATGCGGTGGATTGCAGTGATGATGTGCTTGCCAAAAGCTGGAAGAATCTGATTATAACCCATCTGAAGGAAAAGGTGCATATAGGTGTTCTCACCGGATCACCCATAACAGATATGAAAATCACCCTGGTCTCCGGCAGGGCTCATAATAAACATACACAGGGTGGTGACTTCAGGGAGGCTGCCTGGCGTGCGGTGCGCCAGGGTCTGAAGGAAGCTGAATCAGTCTTGCTTGAACCCTATTATGCTTTTGAGTTGGAACTGCCCGAGAATATGGTGGGGCGAGCCATGTCCGATATTGAAAAGATGTACGGGACATGCCGTATAACCCGCATACAGGACGGCATAGCTGTTCTGGAAGGGAGTGCGCCGGTTATAACAATGAGAAACTATCAGAAAGATGTAGCGGCTTATACTAAAGGCCACGGGCGGCTCCTGTGCCATCTTTCCGGGTATGGTTCCTGTCATAACCCGGAAGAGGTTATTGAAATGATGGGATATGATTCTGAACGGGATGTGGAAAACCCGACGGGTTCTGTTTTCTGTGCCAATGGCACAGGTTTTCTGGTCAGCTGGGACAAGGTAAAGGATTATATGCATGTTGAAAGTTATTTAAAGCCTGACAGGGATTTGACGGATCATCCCGATGGGAACAGGGAAGGGGTGAAAAGGGAGAAATGGATCTCCCCCGAGGAGGTTGACAGAATCCTTCAACAGACCTCTTTTGCGAATCAGGGTAAAAAAACTGTCTGGCACAAACCCGGAACGGCTGCCGGAAACTATACAGAGCCCACGCCCTACACTGCCAGGCAAAAAGAAACCAGAGAAAAATACCTGCTGGTGGACGGCTATAATATCATCTTTGCTTGGCCTGAACTCAAGGAACTTGCGAAAGACAATATGGATGCTGCAAGAACAAAACTCCTGGATGAACTCAGCAAATACCGGGCTGTAAAAAAATTCCGGATAATTGCCGTGTTTGATGCCTACCGTGTGGAAAGACATCAGGAAGAAATACTGGACTATCATAACATCCATGTGGTGTTTACCCGCAAGGCACAGACAGCGGATCACTACATTGAAAGATTTGCCCACGATAATCAGGAAAAATACCATATCACCGTAGCCACATCAGATAATCTTCAACAGGTCATTATCAGGGGTGCGGGCTGCACCGTCTGGTCGGCCACTGATCTTCTGGAAGAAATAGAAAGAACCAATAAAGGGATACTTCAGACATATCAGGATGAGCAGTCTTTGGAAAGAAACTACCTCAAGGACAAGCTTTCACAGGAAGCAAAAGAGCGAATGGAATCATTGATCAGGGATGGGGAACAAAATTAGTTCCGGCGGCTTTGAGGGCTCCGGCGGTGGATGGTCTGATTTTGGTTATTGACTTTTTCTGGGAATCAGTTATAATTTCTACAATTGTCTTCCTGTCTGAATAATCCAGTCTCAAGCTGGATTCTTCTTATAGCATTCAGGGACGTAGCAGGGGAGTTGACTAATATTATGGAAAAAATCATTACCCTAAATGACGTATCCAAGGAATTTAAGGTTTTAAACCGCAGGGAAGGGTTAATGGGTAGCTTTAAGGATCTTTTTTCTCGTGATTATCGCATTATTCATGCTGTCAATCATGTCAGCCTGGAAATCGAGAAAGGAGAGATTGTGGGATACCTAGGCCCTAATGGCGCAGGAAAATCCACAACCATCAAGATGATGACAGGCGTCCTGGAACCTACAAGCGGAGAAATACTGGTCAACGGCATAGTACCATACAAAAAACGTGCTCAGAATGCGCAGAAGATAGGAGTTGTATTTGGACAGCGTTCACAGCTTTGGTGGGCTCTTCCCCTTATAGAATCCCTGAAGATCCTGAAGGAAATCTATCAGGTCAGCGATGAGGCTTACCAGGAAATGATGAACCTCTACACTTCACTGGTGGATATCAGCGGCCTTCTGCATAAGCCGGTACGCCAGATGTCACTGGGGCAGCGAACCCTAAGCGATATACTGGCGGCATTCCTACATAATCCCAGCGTAGTATTTCTGGATGAACCCACCATCGGCCTGGATGTATCCATGAAGGGTAAAATCAGAAAGCTGGTGAAGGCTCTCAATAAGGAAAAGGGTACGACCGTCATCCTAACCACCCACGATATGGGTGACGTGGATGCTTTGTGCAAACGCATTGTAATAATTGATAAGGGCACACTGCTCTATGATAATGATATTGAACATCTGAAGGGCTTTTTCGGAGCCTATCGTACAGTCAGGGTCAGATTAGGAAGAGAGGCCGAAGAACTGAAAGAGGAGTCTTTGAAGAGACTTGCCTGTGAACTGGAAGAACAACTGAAGGCAAAATGGCCGCAGGCTCAATCTTTAACGGTACATACCAAAGAATCATGGATAGATGTCCTGTTCAACCAGGAAGAAATTGCCCTGATGAAGGTAGTGGGTGCAATCCAGGAACGCCATAGGATTTATGACATGAAGTTAGAGGAGATATCCAC
>LFSK01000078.1 GCA_001512555.1 Clostridiaceae bacterium DTU059
CTAAAGGTGGCATGCTATTGAAATATCTAACATCTTATAATAAAATAGGTTTCATGCTTGGAAAGAACTGATGTTAATTGGGATAAAATGCCTGACAGTGAGACCTTTGAGAAACATTCACAAAAACGCGAGGTTAGAAAATGACGGACAAACCGACTGCAAATAAACTTTGGAACAGAGACTTTGTTTTGCTATGGCAAGGACAGCTGGTATCCGATCTGGGACAGGCAGCATTCATGGTTGTTCTGGGTTTCTGGGTTCTGGATGTCACCAATTCAACGGCCATCATGGGCATCATTCTGGCCTGCTTTACGCTTCCCAGAGTATTGTTCGGCCCCTTCGCAGGGGTCTTTGCCGACAGAGCCAACAAAAGGCTGCTGATCGTTTTTTCGGACCTGTTAAGGGGTATCCTTTTTGTGGGCATGGGTGTTCTGATCCTTTCTGACAAATTCCCATTCGGACTTATATATCCCTTTGCCTTGCTCACCAGCTTTTTCGGTGCATTTTTTACGCCTGCTATCAACGCAGCCGTGCCTGACATCGTCCACAAGGACAATCTGTCCCGGGCCAATTCGGCCAGGGGTATCTCCCAAACCGCCTCGTCATTGGTGGGTAATTCATTTGGAGGCGTACTCTATGCCATACTTGAAGGACCTGTATTCTTTGTCATCAATGGGATATGTTTTATTTACTCGGCAATTACCGAGGTCTTCATCAGGATACCTTATAAGAAACGAACCTCTGAATCCAGGAATATCCGTCAGGAAATGATTGAGGGGTTCAGGTATTCATGGAGTATCAAGGGCATTAAAATACTTCTTATGACCGGAATGTTCATTAACTTTTTTGTGACCATGGGTGTCACGCTGCTCCAGCCCCTGTTTAAGAATACCGAGGGGTTCGGGGTGGAAAGGTATGGTTATACCATGGGATCTCTGATGCTCGGCGCCATACTGGGGATGCTGATCCTTTCGGTTTGGAGGATGAGATCGGACAGGCGATTCTTCTTTTACAAGATTTCCACCTACCTGATGATTGTTTGCATGCTCATCGCCGGCTTCACAGAAAGCTTTGGGGTCATCGTGGTTCTGGCGTTTTTCGCAGGCATTTTCAACAGCTTTATCAGTGTCATTACCCAGACCGTTCTGCAAATAACCGTTTCTCAGGAAAACAGGGGAAAGGTATTCGGGATTCAGGCCACCATGTATGAAGGACTTGCACCGCTGGCCATGGCTTTAAGCGGTATTGTCGCACATTTTGCCGGTGTCAGGCCTACCATAATCGGCTCCTTTATGCTGGCGGCCGTAATCGTCATACCCACTCTATTTAATAAAACCTTTGGTAATTACATGAACAGCGACTGTTGCTTAGCCCCATCCAGTCAAGCCGTGCCGGAAACGAGCCCTGTCAATGATGGCTGACCTTATGCCCGTCTTAATCTCCTTGCTCAAAAGTCATTAAAGCCATATAATGTAGTTGTTCCATAAAGTGGTATACGATTCCATTTGTTACCGCCTAAGTGGATCAAAAATAACGGGCAAAGGAGAATATGATGGGTACTGCTTCATACGATCCTTTTTTGAAATTCAAATATCCCTTCAGAGTTCACCAGAAGATGATTCTGGATCGGTTCAACCAGGAGATACAACGAACCAAGCCTGGTGAACCCTTAAGGTTTCATGTGGTAGCACCTCCCGGCTCAGGAAAGACCATAGTAGGGATTGAACTTGCCATCCGCCTGCGAAAACCTTCACTGGTGGTCTGCCCCAATACAGCCATCCAGGGTCAGTGGGTGGAGAAGCTGGGGATGTTCATCCCAGAAAACAGCGGGGTTCGCCCCGAAGAGATTGTAACCTCCCAGGCTCATCAGCCAAGATTCATCAATGTACTGACCTATCAGATCCTGAGCATTCCGGAGGATGCGGGTGAAACCATAGTAGAGCTTGCAGAGGGTTTCTGGGCCCGTTCCATCGCCGAGACCCAAAGAATTGAGCTTGAGGAAGCCCGTTCAAGGATTTTGGCTATGAAATCCTCCAATCTCGCCCAGTATAAAAAAGAACTTTCAAAGTATACTAGGGGCATAAGACACGGAAAGCTTATCGAAAACCTCGCCGGTCAGACCGGTGACAGGGACAGCCTCATAAGCTTGCTTCATCCGAGAACAAGGGAGTTGTTGACAAAGCTCAGGGATTTTGGGGTCAAGACCGTAATCTTTGATGAATGCCACCATCTTCAGACCTATTGGGCTATTGTCATGAAAAATATTCTCCAGTGGATGGGTATTGAAAACATAATTGGTCTTACAGCAACCCCGCCTCTGGATGAAAGACCCGAGATTCTCCAAAACTACACCAACCTTTTGGGACCTATCGATTTTGAGATACCCACGCCGGCCGTTGTCAAGGATGGCATGCTGGCGCCTTATCAGGATATGACCTGTTTCTGTATACCTGAAAAGAAAGAAATGGAGTATCTGAGCAATTGCCATGAGAAGTTCCATAACCTCGTTGAAGGATTCAAAGACCCAAGCAGTGATTTTTGCAGTTGGGTTGTTAAGAGGATCATAGAACGTAAAATGGCAGACGGCAGCCAGAGGGAGTGGCGCAAGCTGTTTGCAGCCCGCCCGGATTTTTCTGTGGCAGGAGTTAAATACCTGAGAAAAGTCGGGATAAGGATTCCCCACGATATCACATTAACAGGGGAGATGGCAGGGGAAATGACGGTAGAGGACTGGGCCTTATTGATTGAGGATTACGCCCTCAACCGCCTAAAATTAAGCGGGGAAGAGAGTCACAAGGACTTATACGATGCCATCCGCGATGCCCTGTACACCCTTGGGTTCATCCTCACCGAGAAAGGAATCCGTACATACATCTCACCCATCGACAGGGTTCTGTCCTACAGCAGGAGTAAGCTTCAAGCCGTAAAAGACATCATCAGGCATGAGATGCGTATCCTGGGAGATAAGATCAGAGTGGCCGTGGTAACCGATTTTGAATTCTCAAATGCCCTTTCCCTTAAAAAACTTGATAATGTGCTGGACGAGGAATGCGGCGGTGCCATCAGTGTTATAAAGGAACTGGTGACCGACGAGGAACTGGATTCACTGGATCCCGTTATGGTGACGGGCAAAAGCCTCCTCTGCGATGACGATCTTGCTGATACATACTTGAAAAAATTCAAAGAATGGGCTGATGAGAATGGTTATGATATAGCCCTGTCCATGAAGCCGGTATTCGGAGGACGGCTCTGTGAGATAGAGGGCAGCGGCAGGGACTGGAATACAAAATCTGCTGTTTTGTTTACCACCAGCCTTCTGGAAAAAGGAATAACCAAATGCATTGTGGGAACAAGAGGCCTTTTGGGCGAAGGCTGGGACGCTGTCAGCCTCAACACCCTGATAGATCTTTGCTGTGCGGCAACCTACGCTTCAGTCAACCAGCTTCGTGGAAGGAGCATCCGAAAAGACGACCGCCAGCCAAGGAAGCTTGCCAACAACTGGGATGTGGTCTGCTTTGCACCAGGACTTGAGAAGGGCTCCAATGATCTTAGAAGGCTGCACAAAAAGCACAAACAGTTTTACAGCATATGCGCCGATGGACGCATTCAGAAGGGTGTTAACCATGTTGATCCTTCCCTGGCATTTCTGGATGATCTGGATATCGACACCATCAACCATCTCAATGAAAGAATGATGAGTAAGGCATCAGATCGTGACAGCCAGTATGACATGTGGAGAATAGGCGAGAAGTTTGTCAATGTCGAACAGGAGAGTGTGGAGTTTACCATGGACAGGGCTGCCGTGCCCTGTGATACCGGGGTATTCACCCTCCATTCCGCAAAACTCAGGGGAAGATCCACAGCCAACAAGTTTAAAGGTGGAGCCGGCACTCTGGCCTTATTGGCAGCGGTGATTTCTGCCGGATCCAGTATTCCTGTTGCCATCGCTTTTGGAGCGGTTTCGGCACTGTTTTTCCGTTCAACAACAAAAGGAATAAAAAACGCTGCAGAATACAGCCGCAAAAACGTACTGAGCATGGACAGTCTGGAATTTGCCAGAAGATGCGGTCTTTGTCTGTTCTACGCCTTGCAGGGTTCAGGGTTCATCAGCAGAAACCTACTGGAAAAGCATGTTAATATCTCAAGACGTGAGGATGGGTCCATCCGTGTCTTTCTCGATGCTCCTGCTGAAGAATCCTCGTTGTTTGCAAAATCTTTGGATGAGCTCCTAAGCCCCATCATGAACCAGAGATATGCTGTTCCCCGTTATGAAACGGTGGTACCCGGAAGCAGGAGCAATCTTAAGGCGATCAGTGGAGGGCTTAAACCCCAGCGCTCTATCATCGCTTCATGGCACCCGGTTCCCGATGTGCTGGGAACAAACAGAGACAGGGCAGAGATGTTCAGGGTACAGTGGAATCGCTGGGTCAGCAGAGGGGATCTGGTATACCTTAAGAGCGCCGAGGGCGAAAGAATCATCGAACAGTATGGTATGAACAATAAACTGGGGATAAGAAAACAGCTGGCAAATTTCTGGAGGTAGGCCTTAAAACAAACTTTGTGTATTTTTTAACAACAAAATAGGGGATTTATATTGAAAAATATTCTAATAATAAGGTAGAATAGATAGGATCCCATACCAGGTATAAAAATATGTATACAGTATTCTAGCTTCAAAAGGAGTTGTTTTTATGGGTATGATGAACAAAATGACCGTAGCCGATATCGATCTGAAGGGAAAGCGTGTGATTGCACGTGTGGATTTTAATGTTCCCCTGGATGAGAACGGCAATATAACAGACGACAAGCGTATCCGAGCTGCGCTGCCCACCATACGCCACATTATCGACCAGGGCGCCCGCCTGATTCTGGTTTCCCATCTGGGAAGACCCAAAAACGGTCCTGAAGCCAAATTCAGCATGAAGCCGGCAGCAGAACGTTTGAGCGAGCTTATTGGCAAGGAAGTGCAGCTTGCAGCCGACGTCGTCGGAGAGGATGCCAAAGCCAAGGCAGCAGCTTTAAAGGATGGCGAAATCCTTATGCTGGAGAACGTCCGCTTCCACAAGGAAGAAACAAAGAATGACCCTGATTTTGCGAAGGAATTGGCCTCCATGGCGGATATCTATGTGAACGATGCCTTCGGTACTGCTCACAGGGCTCATGCATCCACAGCCGGTCTTGCAGACTATCTCCCTGCAGTAAGCGGCTATCTCATTAAAAAAGAGCTTGATGTCATGGGCAAAGCTCTCGAGGATCCCGAGAGACCATTTGTTGCTATTCTGGGCGGAGCAAAGGTATCCGACAAGATCGGCGTGATTGAGAGCCTTCTCGAGAAGGTTGATACCCTCATAATCGGTGGAAGTATGGCCTATACCTTCTTCGTAGCCAAGGGATACTCTGTTGGCACTTCCAAGTATGAAGAGGACAAGGTGGAGCTTGCCTCGAAGCTTTTGGCAAAGGCGGAAGAAAAGGGAGTCAACCTGCTGCTGCCTGTGGATAATGTCGTAGGTAAGGAGTTTGATCCCAATACCGAGTCCAAGGCTGTGGATTCCGATAAAATACCCGACGGTTGGATGGGTCTGGATATCGGGCCTAAGACAGTTGAGCTCTTTTCCGGAGCAATAAAGGATGCAAAGACGGTTGTATGGAACGGGCCGGTAGGCGTATTTGAGTTTGAAAGGTTTGCAGTGGGTACCAGAAAGATCGCCGAGGCTCTCGCAGCTTCATCAGCTACTACCATCGTAGGCGGCGGTGACTCTGCTGCAGCTATTGAACAGATGGGCTTCTCAGACAAGATTACTCATATCTCCACCGGCGGCGGTGCCTCCCTTGAGTTCCTTGAAGGCAAGGAGCTTCCCGGCATAGCCGTGCTGAACGAGAAGAAGTAAACAGATGAAAGGATGAAATAAAGATGGCAAAACGTACAATAATGGCAGCCGGAAACTGGAAGATGAACAAGACCCCGTCAGAGGCAAAGGCATTTGTCGAGAGCCTGAAGGGTCTGGTTGCCGATGCTGGGTCAGAGGTTGTTGTGGGTGTTCCCTCGGTATGTCTTCCGGCCGTGGTTGAAGCTGCAAAGGGGTCAAACATTAAAGTGGCCGCCCAGAATGTTCACTGGGAGGCAAGCGGTGCCTATACCGGTGAGATCTCCTGCGCCATGCTGAAGGATCTCAATGTGGATTATGTGATTATCGGCCATTCCGAGAGGCGCGAATACTTCGGTGAGACCGATGAAATGATCAATAAAAAAGCAAGAGCCATTCTGGACGCAGGCATGCTGCCAATCATATGCTGCGGCGAATCCCTTACCCAGAGGGAACAGGGTGTAACCGCCGAGCATGTCAGGTACCAGATCAAGGTTGCCCTTCTTGGCCTTTCGGCTGAAGAGGTATCAAAACTGGTCATCGCCTATGAACCCATTTGGGCTATTGGAACCGGAAAAACAGCCACCAATGAACAGGCGGAAGAGGTATGCGGAATAATCCGCAAACTTGTAGCAGAGCTCTATGGGGATGATGTGGCAGAGAAAACCCGCATTCTCTACGGAGGAAGCGTTAAGGCCTCCAACGCTGCCGAACTGTTTGCCATGCCCAATATAGACGGCGGTCTGGTTGGCGGTGCCAGCCTGAAGCTGGATGAGTTCGAGAAGATTGCCAAGGCGTAATTAAAGAGCACAAGCAGAGCTGACACCGGATACGGTTTGTCAGAATCGGGCTGGATAATGGGGACGGTTTACCTGAAGGAACCGTCCCTTTATTGACAGGTCAATGATTTGCCGTCAGTCATTGGCCGGTTAAAGAAATATAAGGCATAAATTCCAACTCAGGATTGTTTCAAGCGGCATTATGTGATATAAAAAGACAGATACTAAAGATATCCATGAATGAGTGTCCAGGGCATAAATGATGGACGAATCATTCAGGGATTGTCTATAAGAGTTTATTAAATAATAATACCGAAACTACAGGAAGGACAGGTAATACAGATATGCTTAAAAAGAATGGTTACGAAAAAAGTAAAGGACCCATGCTTCTCATTGTCATGGATGGTATTGGAATAACCGATTCTACCGAAGGCAATGCAGTTGCAGCCGGTTACACCCCTAATCTTGACAAACTGATGAAAACATGTCCCAATATATTGCTCAAGGCTCACGGAACAGCTGTTGGACTTCCCAGCGATGCCGATATGGGAAATTCCGAAGTGGGGCATAATGCTATCGGTGCAGGCCAGGTTTTCTCACAGGGCGCCAAACTGGTAACAGAAGCCATAGAGAGCGGGAGCATGTTCCAGGGCAAGGGCTGGATGGAAATACGGGAGAACTGTGTCCGAAACAACTCCACACTCCATTTCATCGGACTTTTCAGTGATGGAAACGTGCATTCCCACATAGACCATCTCAAAGCCATGATAAAAAGGGCAGCCCAGGAGGGTGTCAGGAAGGTACGGGTGCATATTCTACTGGATGGACGTGACGTGGGAGAGACCTCGGCACTGGAATATGTGCTTCCCTTTGAGGAGTTTTTGAGCGGGCTCAGAAGTGATTCCTTCGACGCGCGCATTGCAAGCGGCGGAGGCCGTATGTTCATCACCATGGACAGGTATGAGGCCAACTGGGGCATGGTGGAGAGGGGCTGGAAGACCCATGTACTGGGTGAAGGAAGACTCTTCTCCAGCGCTCAGGAAGCCATCGAGACCCTTCGCAGCGAGACAGGAGCCATCGACCAGGATCTGCCAGCCTTTGTCATAGCCGAGAACGGTAAGCCTGTGGGCACCATTGAAGACGGCGACAGCGTGATCTTCTTCAATTTCCGGGGCGACAGGGCCATCGAGATGAGCCGTGCCTTCGAGGAAGCAAACTTCACCAAATTTGACCGTGTCCGCTATCCCAAGGTGGTCTATGCCGGTATGCTGGAATACGACGGGGACCTTCACATACCCAGCCGCTTCCTGGTAAATCCCCCATCCATTAAGAATACCATGGGAGAATACCTGGCAAAGACCGGCGTGACTCAGCTGGCCATATCTGAAACGCAGAAGTTCGGGCATGTAACCTATTTCTGGAATGGCAATAACAGCGGTAAGTTTGATGAGGTTTTGGAAACCTACATTGAGATCCCCTCGGATATGGTGCCCTTTGAGCAGAGACCCTGGATGAAGGCTGCGGAGATTACCGACAAGACCATCGAGATGCTGAATACAGGAAAATATACCTTCGCCAGATGCAATTTTGCCAATGGTGATATGGTAGGACACACCGGAAGTTTTCAGGCGGCAAAGATCGCTGTGGAGACAGTGGATCTTTGTTTGGGAAGACTGCTTCCGGTTATTGAGAAGCTGGACGGCGTAGCCATTATAACAGCCGACCATGGTAATGCCGATGAGATGTATGAACTGGATAAATCGGGCAAACCCAAGGTGGATCAGGAAGGCAAGATCAAGGCCAAGACCAGCCACACCCTGAACAAGGTACCCTTCATCATCTATGATCCGAAAAACAGTGGAAAATACAGACTTAAGGAAGGCGAGTTCGGGCTGGCCAATATTGCCGCCACGGTTGTCAACCTCCTTGGCTACGAAGCGCCCGATATTTGGGAAGAGAGCATGATTGAATTTCTGTGATACCGAAATTCGTTGCATTTTGATAAATTATGGATTATGATTGAGGAATAGTATCCCTTCCATTGCTTTCCGGGCTGATTCCTTGCGGGAATTATGCCTGGAATGCAATTTAATACCTGTTACGGCACAGCCCTTGATGCACAGGAATATCATAAACGGAGTCTGTTATGCGCATATTATGTATCGATTACGGGGATGCCAGAATAGGTGTCGCAGTCAGCGACCCAATGGGATGGACCGCTCAGATGCTGGAGACCATTCAGTGGCGGGATGATATAGATAAGCCTCTGGACAGGATCTGTCAGCTGGCCCGGGAATTTCAATGTGGGCTGATTGTGGTAGGGTTACCCAAGAACATGGATGGTTCCATGGGCTTTCGCGAGGAGAAGACCAGGGAGTTCATGGATCTTCTAAAGGAACGAATGCCCGACATTGAGATCAAGCCATGGGATGAGCGGCTTACAACAGTGATGGCCCAACGTGCCATGCGTGATATGGGCATCAATTCGAAAAAGCAGAAAGGGCGTATCGATCAGATGGCAGCCGCTTTTATACTGCAGAGTTATCTTGATTCAATTAATTAAAGGAATACCCGGTGTATTCCCAAACTCTAGCATTGAAGGGAGAAAAATTATGATGGATTATGAGAAGGAAATCATTGAACTGACAGGGGAAGACGGAGATACCATAAAGGCCGAATACCTGGATACAGTCCTGGTGGATGACAACGAATATGTGGTATTGCTTCCCGTGGATGAAAACCACTGCGAAGACTGTGATGAATGCGTTACCGAGGTCATCATCATGAGAATCGAGAAGGATGGAGACGAGGAATACCTGGTTCCAGTGGTAGATGATGATGAACTGGAAAAGGCTTTCGAGGCATTCCAGGACCAGATCGATGATTACGATTACGATGATGAATACGAGGACGAAGACGAAGATGACGACTGATCCCGCCTGACTCCTCCAAAAGAAAACGAGGTGAAAACAGGCTATGCTCGGAAAGCACAAGCTTTTGACCGTGTTATTGTTGTTGCTGCTTTTTTGTTTTTCTTCATGCGGAAACCAGCAGGCCAGCCTCGATACAGAGGAACAAACGACACCAGCGGCTGAAACCCCGATAATCATCATTGAAGAAATTGAACCGTCTCCAACACCTGAACCGGAGGAGACACCTCCTCCGGAAGTGGATGACGGTTTTGTGGTTCCGGATTCCAATGTCCGGCCGGTAGCGGTAATGATAGATAATCAGGGGGACAGGGTGCTTCCCCAGGGGGGAATATCCCAGGCGCAGATAGTTTATGAGATCCTTACCGAATACAATATCACACGCTATATGGCCATATTCTGGGATACCATGCCCACAATGATAGGGCCGGTAAGGAGCTCACGGCATTACTTCCTGGATTTTTCCATGGAGTATGATGCCATCTATACCCATTTTGGCTGGAGCGATTATGCGAAAGCCGATATTTCAAAGCTGAAAATAAACAACATCAACGGGCTGGTTCATGGAAATGCCTTCTGGGATATCACCAATGATCCCGGTAACTGGCAGGATTCCTACACTTCAGGGGAGCGGATACAAAAAGAGATTGAAAGACTTAAGTATTCCACGACGCCCAAAAAGGAATTCCCCTTTAAGTATCATGAGTACATAACCATTCCCGAAGGTGGGCAGGAGGCCACAGAGGTTACCATTAAATTCTCTTCTTCCGGAAACAGCAGCTGCGGATATATCTATGATGAGGATACCCGCCTGTATAAAAGGACACG
>LFSK01000046.1 GCA_001512555.1 Clostridiaceae bacterium DTU059
CGGTAAACTGACAAACCGGAGGTTTCCTCCGGTTTATAATTGTAAGCAAAGCGAGACGATCTCCTGATATCACTGTAAGTGGAGATGTATTCAGGGATCCCGTAAAGCCCGGTCGCTGTGCTGCACGTCTGCGAAACATCAGCTGTTCGAATGAGGGGCGCCTGAACTCGCTCCGCTCAAACAGCAGCCGCCCTTATCTCATTCTCACAGGATGTTTCGGCGCCTTATCGCAATGCGCCCTTGTTTTACGGGATCCCTTCATGTATGCTGACTGTCTACTCCCACGTCATTGCAATCGTAGCAAGTATATCCAGGGATCCCGTAAAGCCCGGTCGCTGTGCTGCACGTCTGCGAAACATCAGCTGTTCGAGTGAGGGTCGGCTGAACTCGCTCCGCTCAAACAGCAGCCGCCCTTATCTCATTCTCACAGGATGTTTCGGCGCCTTATCGAAATGCGTCCTTGTTTTACGGGATCCCTTAATGTCATTGCGGGCCAAACGCAGTGAAGCGTGGTAATTTCCTCCTGAAGTGCAATGTGTCAATTCCCGAAAATGAGGCTACAGCTTATATAAATACCAGCGTGATGTCCGGATTTCATATTTCATCTCATAGATGCGCTCTGTGCCATCCATTACGCTTTGCACGACAAACACCAACATGGGGTTGCCCGCGATTTTTTCCTCCTTCTTTGAAATGATACGATCTATCTTAACGATGTGCGATTCACCAGTGTCTTCCTGAATGCGAAACTTAAGGGGCCTGATTTCGCCCCTGCTGCTGCTCAGGCAAATCATATCCACACTTTTCATCAAGATCTTCATCAAGCTCCCTCCCAGCCGTAAGACAGAGGATGATTCTATGTCTTTGTTTTGCATTCATTTTTCTACTCCAACCTCTCACCTCTCGCCCCCAGAATTGTCATTATGAGCGCAGCGCCAGCGGAGCGTGGCAATCGCCGGAATTGCTTCGTCGGCAAAGCCTCTCGCAATGACAGGAGTGTGGCAATCTCTTTAAACGGTTATGCAACCCCATTATAAACGAACATATGTTCTATGTAAAGAGGGAAAATCTGTTTACAATACCGTCCCTGCGGTTTAGAATGTTTGGAAGAGATATTTTTAATGAGGGAAAGGAGTTCTATGATGTCCGATATCCTGTTGCGGCTGGCCAGCCAACTTAATATAAAAAGATCCCAGGTTGAGAATACGGTAAAACTTATTGATGACGGTAATACCATTCCGTTCATAGCCCGGTACCGGAAGGAGGTTACCGGCGGTCTGGATGACCAGCAACTTAGAGAGCTGTTTGACCGACTGACATACCTGAGGAACCTGGAACAGCGCCGGGAGGAAGTCCGGCGTCTCATCGAATCGCAGGACAAGCTGAGCGGAGAGGTTGAGGAAGCCTTGAGCAAGGCCGAAACTCTTCAGGAGATAGAGGATATATACAGGCCTTTTAAACCCAAGAGGCGAACCCGGGCGTCCATTGCGCGGGAGAAGGGGCTGGAACCGCTGGCAACGGTCATCTATGCCCAAAACCAGAAAACCGGTGATGCGGCGGAGGTGGCTGCACCCTATATAGACGAAGAAAAGGGGGTTAACAGCGCCGAAGAGGCCATCGCAGGGGCGTTGGACATTATAGCTGAGATGATCTCGGATAATGCGGAATACAGAAAGGCTATCCGTGAAATGACCTTCCGGGAAGGTATGCTGGTGACTTCAGCTAAAAAGGACGAGGATTCGCCCTATCAAATGTATTATGACTTCAAGGAGCCAGTAGTCAGAATCGCGCCCCATCGTGTTCTTGCCATTAACAGGGGTGAACGGGAGGGATATCTGTCGGTGAAGCTGGATCCTCCTGAAGAAAGAATACTGGATTGGCTTAAAAGCCGGTCGGTATTAAAGGATGCTTCCATCTTCAAAACCTATGTGGAGAGGGCTGTGGAGGACGCCTACTCCCGCCTGATCAAGCCCTCCATTGAGAATGAAATCCGATCAAGCCTGACAGAAACGGCGTCCGAGCAGGCCATCAAGGTGTTTGCAGAAAACCTGAGGAATCTGCTGCTCCAGCCTCCGGTGAAGGGCAAAGTGGTGCTGGGCATGGATCCGGCTTATCGGACAGGGGTTAAGCTGGCTGTGGTAAGTGAAACCGGAAAGGTACTTTATACAGGTGTGATTTATCCAACACCGCCGCAAAACCGGACTGAAGAAGCTGGCAAGGTGGTAAAGACACTTATCGAAAAGTACGGTGTGGAGGTTATTGCTATTGGGAACGGCACGGCCTCACGGGAGACCGAAATATTTACTGCCGGGGTTATCAGGGAAATGAACCGCGGTGTCAAATACATGGTGGTCAGCGAAGCGGGAGCATCGGTATATTCAGCTTCCAAACTGGGTACCGATGAGTTCCCGGATCTGGATGCATCCTTAAGAAGTGCGGTTTCAATAGCCAGAAGGCTCCAGGATCCTCTTGCCGAACTGGTTAAGATCGATCCCAAGGCCATAGGGGTTGGGCAGTATCAGCATGACATGAATCAGAAGAGGCTTGGACAGACCCTCGCGGGGGTTGTTGAGGACTGTGTAAACAGCGTTGGAGTGGATCTGAACACCGCATCTGCTGCCCTTCTGTCCCATGTGGCAGGGATAAATGCTACCATCGCCCAGAATATCGTTGTCTGGAGGGAAGAAAATGGTAGCTTCAAGAGCAGGAAAGAGCTGCTGAAGGTCAGTAAACTTGGTGCTAAGACCTTTGAGCAATGCGCTGGTTTTTTAAGGATACCCGGTGCAAAGAACATTCTGGACAATACCTCGGTTCATCCGGAGTCCTATGAGGGCTGCGAAAAGCTTCTTAAGCTGACAGGGCATACCCTGGAGGATGTGGCTGAAAGACGCCTGGCAGATATCCAAAAGAAGGTATCTGAAATCGGGATTGAAGAGGTTGCGCAAAAAATAGGGGTTGGTGTACCGACCCTTGCGGATATTCTCAGGGAACTGATGAAGCCGGGCCGTGATCCCCGTGATGAACTGCCGCCCCCGCTCATGTCGGAGGACATCATGGAGATGGAGGATCTAAAACCCGGAATGGTGCTCAACGGGACGGTAAGAAATGTGGTGGATTTCGGAGCCTTCGTGGATATAGGGGTTCACCAGGACGGATTGGTTCATATCTCAGAGCTGTGCGACCGTTTTGTCCGAAATGCCATGGAAGTAGTCTCGGTGGGGGATATTGTCAAGGTACGGGTTTTGGATGTGGATTTAAAGCGCAAGCGGATTTCACTGTCCATGAAAAATATGTAATAAAGGAAGCAGGCCTGTGTCACGGTACATGAACACATCCTTGGCAAACGGGCAAAAATGGATCTGGAATAGTATATTGGGACATGCTGTGGGAATACTTATTTATTGAGTAAATTGGAAAGTTGCGTGTAAATTTGGACGGTAAAGGCTATTTCAGGTCTGACGATAAATTTGCAGCATTCAAGGTTGCGCGGGCTGTGTCTGAACTTATGACCGCTGCCGGTCTTAAGCATAAGAAAGAATCCGACTGTAGGAGACCCATTGTGGTGATGTGTATCGGCACCGACCGGTCAACCGGTGACTCGCTGGGACCTCTGGTGGGGGATATGCTCAGCAAATGGAGGCTTCCAGGGATTCATGTACTGGGTACTCTCGATGAGCCGGTTCATGCAAAAAACCTCGAGGAAGTGATGATTAAAACGGCGTATCAGCATCCCCGTGCCTATATGGTGGCCATTGATGCATCACTGGGAATACTTGAGCATGTAGGCAGCATATCTGTGGGGCGCGGGCCCCTCAAGCCGGGAGCCGGGCTGAAGAAGGATCTCCCGCCTGTCGGGGATATGCATATCACCGGCATTGTAAACACAGGCGGGTTCATGGATTTTTTGGTGCTTCAGAGCACAAGGTTATCAGTGGTCATGCGTATGGCCGATATCATCGCCCGTGGCGTGCATATGGCCTTCAATGAGTTTATCACTTTGCCCATCCGCAACGACCTGACCTTAACAAAATATAATTAATTCCATCCGCGGTTTTTAATTTCCCCACCGGGGTATATATTCATTATTCAGGCAATATCTTTAAGGGAATGATGCCCTTTGACAAGATGTTGCTGTCAAATTGCTGATTCAGAAAGGAGTATGAATATGGAAAAATGGGTTTGCACAATCTGCGGTTATGTTTATGATCCCGAAGTGGGTGATCCCGATAATGGGATAGAACCCGGCACCTCATTTGAAGATCTTCCTGATGACTGGGTATGCCCCGACTGCGGTGTGGGAAAGGACATGTTTGAAAAGGAATAAGAGATTATCTGGCCTGGAAAAGCTTCATGAACTTTCCTACAAAAGAGGATATCCTTGACCCATGAAACCCTCCTGCCTCATCCTGACCGGAGAAACGGCAGAGCTTTTCAGCCAACTCCTTCATTGATCGCGACACTTCTGATGAGGGGTTGGACAGTGAGAAGGGAACCTGTTCCCTGATAGATCTTCCAACCAGCTTGGAATCGGGGATACAGCCCATCGGGTCAATGGAATAGTTCAGGAAGTTCCTCACAACCCCGGTGATGCGTTTTATCACTTCAGCACCTTCACCGGGGCTTTCGCATTTATTGACCACAAGTCGCAGGTTCAGGTCATGGGTTTGTTCCAGTATGACTTTTATGATGGAATAGGCATCGGTGATGGCATGGGGCTCCGGTGTTGTGAGAATGATGGTTTCGTCTGATGCATAGATGAAGTTGGTTACGTTTGTGGAAAGACCTGCACCGGTATCTATTAGAACAAAATCATAATGGTTTTCCAAATAACTAAAACCTGCAGAAATACGGTTATATTCTGCCGCAGACAGGCTGGCCAGTTTTTGAATGCCGCTTCCCCCTGCTATTATGCTGATGCCTCCCGGTGTCTGGGTTATAACTTCGTTAATTCCCTTGGTACCGTCTATAACATCCACAATGCTGTATCGTGTGCTGGTCTTTAGCAAAACATCGATGTTTGCCATACCCAGATCCGCATCCAGAATGACCACCTTCCGGCCCAAATGTGCAAGCCATATGGCCAGATTGATGGTAAAGGTGGTTTTGCCCACACCGCCCTTTCCGCTGGTGATGGTGATGAAGCGGCAGTTTCCCGTTGCTGGTACAGCCGGTGCGCTCTCGTGGATGGGCATGCGGACATACAGCTTGCGTTCGGTTACGTTTCTGTACAGGACCTCTGTGGTAAACTCAATGGTGCCGGAGTCGGTAAAGATCTTAATGTTTAGGATAAAGCCCACATTAAGAGGCACAAACAGGCCTTTATAGGACGGCATGCTGATGCAGAGCATATCCTTGTCCACAGCTATGACCCGGCTTTCATAAAGGTTTTTATAGAATGCGGAATTGGTTGTGAGGCTGATCAGTTGCCCCGGTTTGATGCTTGACCTGTCCATTTCTACTCCCTTTGGGCACAGAAAAAAAGATTAGCCCTTAAATAAATCAAACCAATCCATATATCCTCCAGCCTGGCACAGGGCATCTGTCCGGCATGAGGAAAAAGCTTACACCATTAATTCTATATTATGGGACAATCTTTGGCAAGAAGCGTTATTCTTCCCGTTTTGAGGCCGGTATCTAAGACCAAAGGCCTTATGCTCAAGAGGGGTGTAAGCCATGAAAACACAGAAGGGGAGCCGAATGAGGTTAAAAAAGGTTATACTTTTTTTGATTTAGGATATTGACAGGATGCTCAGGATTTTGTATACTGTAAAAGCGCCGTTGATTGACACAGGCTTGGGAATATAGCTCAGCTGGGAGAGCACCTGCCTTACAAGCAGGGGGTCATAGGTTCGAGCCCTATTGTTCCCACCAGCAAGGCCCGGTAGTTCAGTTGGTTAGAACGCTAGCCTGTCACGCTAGAGGCCGAGGGTTCGAGTCCCTTCCGGGTCGCCATTAAAATCCACAGAAAGCGAAGCTTTCTGTGGATGATTTGCCCAGATAGCTCAGTTGGTAGAGCAGAGGACTGAAAATCCTCGTGTCGCTGGTTCAATTCCGGCTCTGGGCACCAAGGATTTTTGTTGAACCGGCAGAAATCCGTTTTTTGCGGGATTAACTCAGTGGTAGAGTGTCACCTTGCCAAGGTGAAAGTCGCGAGTTCGAATCTCGTATCCCGCTCCAAAGATAATGTCCGCAGAGAGTATATCGCGGGAGATGTATTTTCTGCGGATTTTTAATCCGATCATGATTGCCAGGCAAGCATGATCCTACCTGGCGCCATAGCCAAGTGGTAAGGCAGAGGTCTGCAAAACCTTTATTCCCCAGTTCAAATCTGGGTGGCGCCTCCAATATAAAA
>LFSK01000174.1 GCA_001512555.1 Clostridiaceae bacterium DTU059
AACAATATAGAGGTTATTTACACCAATGCTATAACCGGCACAGGCATAGGCCAGCTTAAGAATAAACTTAAGGATCTGACCCGGCATAAAGCTGAATCAGCAGCAGCCAAAGGCCGGATAGCGAGGGCTGTCAAGACCATGGTGGTGGGTATCCCCAATGTGGGAAAGTCTGCTTTTATCAATAAGATAGCCGGACGGGCCAGTGCCCAGACCGGTGACCGACCGGGAGTCACCCGATCCAAGCAGTGGGTCAGAATAAACCCTGAGATCCAGCTTCTCGATACCCCGGGCATACTGTGGCCAAAGTTTGATGATCCCGAAACCGGTCTCAATCTGGCCTTTACAGGAGCAATCAAGGATGAGATTATGGACACCACAGAACTGGCTGCGAAGCTCATGGAGAGGCTGGCAACCATCTATCCCGAAAGGCTCATGGAGCGCTACAAGCTGGATCAGGTTCAGGATCGGGCAGGATATATGCTCCTTGAAGAAGCGGGGAGGAAGAGGGGATGCCTTGTCTCGGGAGGAGAAGTGGATCTCTACAGGGCAGCCGCCATCGTACTGGATGAGTTCCGTGGGGGCAGGATAGGAAAGATCACCCTGGAAAGCCCGCCAGAAAAAATGATTAGGGAGGAACTGCCATGAAAAGGCCAACCCTGAAGGAAATCAACCGAAAGGCAGAGGAGATGGCACTGGAGGATGCCCATCGCTGGCTTTTGGAACTATCGGAGGAATTTGGGGACTCGGTGCAAAAAATAGCCGATAAATATTATAAGAAGCTTGAGGCTAAGAGAAAAGAAATAGAGCGCCTTAATGCCATGATGGCCATTGAGAATGATGTCCGGCACAAGGGCTATTGTTACATAGGCGGTGTGGATGAAGCAGGCAGAGGCCCTCTGGCGGGGCCTGTAGTGGCAGCTTGCGTCATTCTTCCCGAGGACACCATAATTTACGGGCTGAACGACTCGAAAAAGGTTTCGCCTGCAAAACGGGACAAGCTGTATGACGAGATAAGGGAAAAGGCTGTTGCCTATGGTATTGGCATAGCCGACCACACCTATATTGACAGGGTCAATATACTCAATGCCACAAAAAAGGCCATGGAAACCGCCATCCTTTCCATGAAGGTAAGACCCGACTTTTTGATCATCGACGCGGTTAAACTGGATCTGGACATCGTGCAGAAATCCGTTCCGAAGGCGGATGCGGTAAGCGTTTCGGTGGCCGCCGCCTCCATTCTGGCCAAGGTGGCCAGGGATCGAATTATGGAAAAGATGGACATCAAGTATCCCGGATATGGTTTTGCCAGGCACAAGGGCTATGGTACCCAGGCTCATGTTGAAGCCATAAAAAAGCTGGGACTTTGTCCCATACACCGCAGGAGCTTCACCTCCGGCCTGACAGAGTCTGAAACTGCGGTATAAGTTAAGTTGCCACGGTGCATCATTGGGGTGAACAAGGTTGAAGATCGATGGGCTCTTGCCCCAGCAGTTTTTTCAGATACAATCCAGAACAGCCCTTGAAGGCCTGAGCGTTGGAGACCTGATTCAAGGCAGGGTGACTGCTCTTGATAATGGGTTACTCCTGGTTACGCTCCTGGATGGTTCCAGCTTTTCGGCCAATATCCCGGAAGGTTATGATGTACCTCCCGGAACCCTGCTGACCCTTCAAATTGGGGAACGGGCGGGGGATCAGATCACTGCCAGGATTGTCAGGATGGACACCCCGGAGCGATCAAACAATCAGATATCCCAAATCACCAGGCAGCTTCAGGCTTTGAACATCAAGCCCTCAGAGGTTTTGGTTTCCAGCGTGCTGGATCTGTTGGATGAGAACCCGGGGCTTGGGATTGATAAAGCCTCGTTTCTGGCTGCCAATGGAATGGAATCCGACCCGGCTATGCTGGAGACTGTGGCGAAGCTGGCAAACAGGGAATTTGATCTAAACCAAAATCTTCAGACTTTGAGCCGGATTCTTGAGGATACGCTATCAGGGGCGGACAGGGTAAGCCAGGAGAGCCTTTTAAGGCCTCTTCTTCTTGAGCAGGAGGCAGAACAAGCCGTACGGGAGATGGCAGGAAGGCTCATAGAATTACATAACGAAACATCGAAGGAAGGTATACCCCTTGGGCAGGAGGCAAAGCTTTTTCTTGCCCGGCAACTGCATGATGCCCTGAGTGGCTCCATTACTGGCCATGAACCCCTGGACGAGGGACGGGTCTTTGATACGCTTCAATCCGTCTTTTCAAATCTCAGCCAAGGCAAGAATCCACTGTCAGGCGGTTTGAATATTGAGGATAACCCGATTAGGGAGGTTTTGGGCGATTTCATAGAAGTTATTCAGAGAGTCGCGGCAAAGACCGGAGAGCTTTTCAAGCAGGAGTCGCCCGATATAAAAAAGATCATTAATAATTTTTTCGAGAAGGCCTATGTCAGGGCGGAAGATGGCGATATACGATCCATTGATCTTAAGGAGAAGGCAGAGGTTTTAAAAAAGGTTCTGAGTCTTGCAGCGGATACAGCGATGCTGACTGACGAAAAAGGAGGCCAGGCCATCCGGCCATTGGCTCAGGAACTTACGGATGCCCTTCGCTTTTTCAGCCAGGTCAACACCTATCATGTTTTC
>LFSK01000156.1:0-2557 GCA_001512555.1 Clostridiaceae bacterium DTU059
CCTTTGGCGGTTTTTTGTGTTCTTAGAACTACTCACAGCAAAGTTATGGTGAAAAAAGGTATTTCTATTGTATAATATAGAGCAAACCCTTTAAAGGCGCATCAGATGCGAATTTGATGGCAACAGATATAATTTTTTGCAAGGAAGTGAGAATATGAATCTTAGGAAAACAGCTGTTGTTATACTCGGTTTACTGATCCTTTTATCGGGCTGCTCGTCTGATACCGCAGCGGACACTGCCTCTCAGAAAGAGGAGGGGGCAAATATCCATGCTGGAGAGAATCATGGCCGGGAAACAATCGATGATTTAGCTGCGGATGAAAACCCGGCAGAAGATGATGTTACGGAAAATAATGAATCTCCAATAGAAGACGATACCTCTGCAGGTGATATAGAGGGAGCAGGGGAAGATGCGGGTAGCGGCATTATAGAGCTTATCCCCATGAAACAGCTGCCTGATCTGACCATGGATCCTCAAACACCTTTCACCATAGATGACATTATCAATTGGGGCACCTGCGTACTCACCCCTGTTTATCATGAAACTTTCAGGTACCAGATCCGGGAGTTTACAAATCACCCCGCGAAGCTTGTGATTGATATAGGAAACACTGGTGATGAGCCGCTTGTCATTACCGATGAAAATATGTGGTACTCAATCCTGGACTATGAGGGAAACGAGATTGCGGGTTCCAAACTACAGGGGGCTCCGGTCTCAATCGCACCTGGGGAGATCAAGAGGGTGGTTCTTACTGCCCAAAACCCTGATGCGGGCCTTGTTTTCCTAGAATTAGGCGGACTGTCCTATACCCTTGGCCAACCCATATTTTTTGCTGTTCTGGACGATGCACTGGACGTTGATGACACTTCCCCATACTACAAGTATGGCTTTACCATAGACGGCGAAAACGGTGAACCAAATATTATATCAATGCATGCCATGCAGGTTATAGGAAACGGCAGGGCCAAGATGGTGGGATGTGGCCTGATGGCCGTGGAAAATGAAAGGATTGGCCCTGTTGATAAGGGGGATGGGTTCCTGGCCCTGGTTAAAGTCAGGATAGCCAATACCTCTGATGAAGTAATGACAATCGACAGGCTCATCACCAGCGGCGGAGGGCTCAGGGTGGACTTCACCGAAGAGGATATGTCCCTTTTGGGAGAGAAAGGTTTACCCTATACCATAGAGCCTTATTCCATCGTGGAAGGCTGGGTCCCTTTCAGGGTGAGGGATGGAAGGGACGGATACGGAGTTGCCTTCTTAACAAGCCATGGAGTGTTTTCACTGGGGTATCTTCAGACCTATCCGATTTTCGAGAAATGAGAAGAGAAAAGCGGGATGTTCCACATGTTACATCCCGCTTTCAGCAGTTCTTTATGATATCTCCATGATTTGGCCGGGGGCTATGTCAAATAGCCTTCCATCCATTTCAAACCAGAGCTTCCTTGCGGTGGGGTTTTTGATACGTGTACCTTCAGCGCTGAACTGAAGCCGGTTATAATCATCGATGTAGTCGTATATTTCAATATTGGTGGCATACCAGATGTCATCCCTGCCTCCCATGTATCGGGCAAATTCCTCTATGACATGCCAGTTGCTGTTGGCTTCGAACTCATAGCTGTGACCCCACAGATAGAAGAGCCAGGGCTCGCGGCTCACCTTGCCATCACAGAACTTTTCGGCAAGTGTCATAAGTTCCCTGGAATCATGGTGGCAGGTGGGCGCAAGGCGCAGCCAGTCTGTTGGTATTCTGAAGCTGTTGGTGGATTCCACTGTTCTGGCATAGACGATGCCGCAGGATCTAATAGTTTCTATAACGCTGTCGCTGCAGGTGCCATAGGGATAGGCAAAGCCGCGGACAATGGTGCCAAACTGCCTCTCCAGGTTCTCTCTGTCCCTTATAATCTCCCTTGCCACCATGGCTGGCGGCAACTGATCAAGGAAGGGGTGGGTCAGGGCATGGCAGGCGATTTCATGCCCGGAGTTCAGAAAGGTTTCGGTAACCTGCTTTTCTGTCATCCTGCGGTGGATTTGTCCCTCGGGATGAACCCTGCCTTCAGGAGCATACAATCCGCTGTTTAGGTTGAAAGTGCCCTTGAGCCCGTGCCTGTTCATTATTTCAACCAGGCGCATGTCCTGTTCCACACCATCATCATAGCTCAATGTGAGAGCCTTGGTTCTGCCTTGAGGAAAGCGAAGAAACATGTTTGCCACACATCATACCCCCTTCTTTTTCAAACACTGTTATATCAATATGTTTTTGCCAATGTCAAGTTGATTTAGATCCGGCATCATATCACTCACCGGCAAATACGGCTAGAATTCTCCTGAAAAAGCCATAGCCTGTGTTGTGGGAAGGAGCGGATTGTCGTATAATGAAGTAGTGAACTGCTTTTAGGCAACTTAAGCGTACAACGGAGGGGCTACTATATGAAGCTGAAGGGTAAGCTTATCACAACCTTTCTGGTTATTCTTTTCATTTTCTCAACATTCATATCTCTTCTGATGACAGGTGGCATGAGGCAATCCTATGAAGTACAGTTACAGGAAAATACC